>CAMPIF010000148.1 GCA_946886245.1 Ectopseudomonas composti
GGGGTGTAGGTTTGATACGGAACGCCGGGGTCCAGCAGGGCCAGGCGGATGTCGTGCGCGTGCACCAGCGCCAGGGCCTGTTCGGCGCCGTCGACGAACGCAGCCGTGACATCCTCGCCTTCGATCGTCAGTACGGGCAGCCGCCCATCCAACACCGCCCCACCCTGGCCATCGCGAATTTCCGCAGGCGGACGCGGCGTCGGCAGACCACCGGCCACTTCCGGACACAGCGCCACCACTCGCCCTTCGTCCAGCCACTGTTGAAGCTGATCGAAGGGGCCGTGAGCACCGCCGTCATAACGCACCCGATGCCCGAGCAGGCAACGACTGACCAGTATCTTCTGCATCGACTCGCTCTCCATGACTGCCGCTCGCAAGACTCAGAGCAGCGCACCACCCCGACGCCTGAACCAGCCGGTCAACGACAGCCGTTCGCGGCTGGCCGGCAGCACCTCGTGCGGCATCTCGGACGATAGAAACAGCGCCAGCGTACCCGCCTGAGGCAATACGTCATGCTCACGGCCATCGGCCAGATACAGGCGCAACGCCCCGCCCTGTTCGGCCCGCCAGTCCTCGTTCAGATAGAACACCGCCGACACCGTGCGGCGGTCGTCATCGCGAAAACGATCTAGATGACGCTGATAGAAGGCCCCGGGCGCATAGCAGGCAAAGTGACATTCGTAGTCTTCGAGCCCCAGATAGAGCGCCTGATTGAGCGCCTGACGCAAACCGTCCATCAGTTGCAGGTACTGATCACAGGCTTGGCTCTGGCCAGGTTCCAGCCATTGAATGTGGTCGCCACGAATCCCTTCCTGCACCTGCTGCGCGCCCCCGCGACCCACGCTGGCAGCATTGAGTTCGCCGCTGCGCGCACGCTTGCGGCACTCGGCGGCCAGTTCGTGGGTCAGAACCTCTGGGGCGAACAACGCCCGCTGCGACCAGCCCTGGCTGGCAAGGTCGTCGATAAGGCCGGAAAAGAGGTCTTGCAGGCTGGATTCGGTCATGGCGGCGATTGTATCAGTGGCATGTCGTGACTCGACAAGCCTCCGCCAGCCGCCGAAAATAACCGGCCGCAGCACCCTGCGGCCGGCCAGGAAAGTTTGCCAAGGAGTTCTCGATGCGTGTTCTGTTTGCCCTGTTGCTGATTGGCCTGACCTTGCCGGCCCTGGCAGACGACCACCTGCGCCTGTATCAGGCTGCCGGCTGGCCGCAACAGCGTGAACATTTCAATCAGGCGCTTGACGCTGCTCAGCAGCGCTACCGCAGCACCCTGCCACCGGCGGTGTTTCAGGCACTGGTGGATAACAGCAATCGCCGCTTCGCCGCTGCCGCCATCGACCAGCGCGCGCAACACAGCCTGAGCATGGAGCTGGCCGACCCACAGCCGGCGCTGGCCTTCTTCGAATCCGCGCTGGGCCGCAAGATCGTCGCCGCCGAGACACTGGCCACCCGTAGCGACCAATTGGCCAAGTACGCCAATGGTCTGCCCCGCACCGACGCCGGTGCCGCCCGTCGCCTGCTGATTCGCCACCTGGCCCAGGCCATTCCCGCCAAGGAAGCCGGCGCCGAAATCAGCCTGGCGCTGGCCGGCGTGGCAGCCGACAGCCTCAGCCAGATGATTCCCGGCCTGCTCGGCGGCGGCCAGGCTCAGGGGCTGCTCAATGGTCAGCGTGAGCGCCTGATGACGCAGATCGAACAGGACCTCGACAACACCCTGCTGCACGTCTATCGCGAGCTGAGCGACCCGGAGCTGGAGCAGTTCGTCGAATTCGCCCAGTCGCAAGCGGGCAAAACCTACTACCAGGCCGCCCTGCAGGCGCTACGCGCAGGCCTGGCAGTAGGCATGAGCACCGATGAGCTGGAGCCGCAGGGCATCTGAAAGACCACATGGCTCGACTCCCCCTGTAGGAGCGAATTCATTCGCGATTCCTGCAGTGCCGGCGCCAATGCCTATCGCGGATAAATCCTGACGCAACTGGCCCGTTCCAGAGCCGTTGTCGCAGGGGACCTAAGTCAATCGCTCGCGCAGAAAATCGAAGTAACGCAGGCGCAGCGCCTCGTTCTCATTGGCCAGATGGTGACGCGCCTCCGTCAGCCGCAGGATCTCTGGCTGATGGAACTTGTCCTGCAGCACCTCGAGGTTGTGGCGCCAGTCCACGGTCATGTCCGCCTCGCCCTGAACGATCAGCGGGCTGTGTGCGCTGCGCCCGGCAGCCTCGATGCGCGGCACCCATTTGGCCAACGCACCCACCCAGGCAGTCGGCAAGCTGCGCGGCTGCAGAGGGTCGAGGTTGTGCACGAAATCGACGAAGGCGGCGTCGCTGGAGTTGTCGCTGAAGCGCCGCGGAATTTCGCGAACGAAGGGGCTGAGCATTCGATAGCTGAGCTTCGACCAGGCCCAGGCGCGCGGCCGCACCAGTGGTGCCAGGAGAATGCTCTGCCCGAGCTCCGGGCGCTTGCCGTCGGCGAGCAGATAATCCAGCGCAATCGCGCCGCCCGTGCTCTGACCACAAAGATGCCAGGGCTGCGGCAACCCCAGCTCGCTGGCCTGCTCGAACAACCCGCCCAGCACCTGCTGATACTCGGCAAAATCACCAATGCTGGCGCGCGCGCCGCTGGACAGGCCGTGCCCCGGCAGGTCGCAGGCGAGCACGGCGAAATTCATGCTCAGCGCCCAGTCGACCACATGCCGGTACAGGCCCATATGGTCGTAATAGCCGTGCAGCAACAGCAGGGTGCCACGCGGTTCGGCCGGCACCCACAGCTGCACGGCGATCTGATAGCCGGCTGCATTGAAGCTGCCGAGGCGGTTGTCCAGCCCGGCAAAGCGCGCAGACAGGTCGAAGCCGTAGAAGTTGCGATAGGCCTGCAGCGCCGGCAAATCCAGGTGCGCTGCGGCCAAGGGTCGCAGCAGAGGGCGCAATTGATCGGGATGAAACGGCTCTGACATAGGGCTTTCCATAGGTTGCAGGATGCGCGCGGACAATCCCGACGACATCTCCTCGAATGCTGCGATATTCAGCTGCCCGGCGCATCGTGGCAAGCTACACGCCCTTTTACGCCCGGCCTGCCCCATGCCCCGCCTGACACGCAAGAACCTGCTCATCGTCCTGCTCGCCCTGGCCTGGCTGTTCGGCATGGCGCTGGCCTACCGCTGGTTCGAAACGCGCTACCTGCGCACCTTCGACGAACGTGCAGCGGTATTCTCCGGCGCCGAACTGCAACTGCCCGCCGAGCTGAGCGGCCCCGGCGCGATCCGCCTGGTGCACTTCTGGGACCCAGCCTGCCCGTGCAATGTCGGCAACCAGCAGCACCTGGCCGAGCTGATCGAGCACTACGCGCCCAAAGGCGTAGAGTTTCACGTCGTGCAGAAGCCCGGCAGCCAGGGTCGCCTGCCCGCCGAACTGGCCGCGCTGCGCCCCATCGATGAGCTACCCGGCAGCGCCAACCTGCCAGCCAGCCCTGCGGTGGCGATCTGGGACAAACAGGGCCAGTTGGCCTACTTCGGGCCCTACAGCGAAGGCCTGGTATGCAACTCGAGCAACAGCTTCATCGAGCCCATACTCGAAGCGCTGGCAGCCGGGCGCAAGGTGAATGCCAGCAATACCCTGGCGCTAGGCTGCTTCTGCGACTGGGCCGCGCCGACCAGCAACTGACGAGGCCCGAGCAACCGTAGGGTGGGTTAGCCGCCTGTTGCGCTTACCGGACGATTAGCCCTGTTTGACGCGGCGTAACCCACCATCGGCGCAATACGAGCTACCGCCTGGTGGGTTACGCGACGCACCACCTCCGCGGCGTTTGTCGATCCACCTCCGGCGTCGCTAACCCACCCTACGAACGCTCTTCACTCGCCAGTTGCTACGTGACGCGCTACCAGACCGCGCGGCGTGCTGCCCTGCCAGCGACGAAAGGCACGGTAGAACGGTGACAGCTCGGCGAAACCGCAGGCCCGCGCCACCTCGCGCACGCCCAGGCCCTGATCCAGCAGGCGCAACGCACGCAGGCGCCGCACCTCATCGTGCAGCGCGCGAAAACTGCTGCCCTGCTCACTCAGCGAACGCTGCAAGGCACTGCGATTGCTGCCCAGCGCCAATGCACAGGCCTCCAGGCTGCAGGTCGTACCGCCCAGATTGACCTCCAGCCAGTAGCGCACCCGCGCCAGCAGCTGGTTCTCCAGCAAAGCCGCCAACTGCTTCTCGGCTTCCTCGCTGAGCACCTCGAACAGCCGCGGGCTGGCGCTGCGCGAAGGCCGGGAGAGCAACGCACGCGGCAGGATCAGCACGTCGTGCGGCCGCGAGAAACGGGGCTCAACACTCAGCAAACGGCGATGCTCGGCAAGCTTGCGCGGAGCACGATGACGAAATTCCACACCCAGCAGCGGCAGCTCGCCGCCAGCGGCCGACGCCAGCATCTTGCTCAGCAGCACGGCCAGGCACTCCATCTGCTGACGCAGCGAGCCAACCTCGCGGTAGTTGAGATCGATCACCAGGTGCGCCTCGTCCCCCTGCTCCTGGAGCCGCGCGACGAAACCGCCGGACAGAATGTGCTGGAACCGCACGAAGGCCTGCAGGCCCTGGCGCAGGTCCCGAGCCGCCAACAGCAGGTAGCTGACCACATCCATCGGCCGTGGCTGCATGACCTCGCCCAGGTGCAGGCCGATATCGACATCCCCCGTGATACCTTCCAGCGCCTGCCAGAAACGCGGCGCGTTGTCGTGCTCCTCGCGCGCTTCCAGCAGCGGCGCCGCCAGCGACACGCCGGCGTAGGCACGGCGGTAGGTGTCGGTCGGGTCGAGCCCCAGCGCCGCCAGGGCCTCGTAGAGCAGCCGACGCAGGGTCGAGGAGTGGGTAAGGGCGACGAAGGCGTTATCGACCATGGCGATTTCCGGCAACTATTGACCATAGACTTTCAGCATTGAGGCATATGGTCAATGTCGCTGCCCACGCGCCTGAGCAAAATGCCCGCACGCTTGCCCCACAACAATAAGGATCGCTCGATGAAACGCTCCCTGACCGCCCTTGCCCTGGTGGTTGCCGCCACCGCTGGCGGCCTGACCTGGTACCTGCACGACAAGCAGCCGCAACGTGACGGCGAACGGGTACTCGCTGCCCTGCAGGCGCCGGTCAAGGTCGACTACGACGAACGCGGCGTGCCGCACATTCGCGCCGAGAATGAAGCGGATATGTACCGCGCCCTCGGTTTCGTCCACGCTCAGGATCGTCTGTTCCAGATGGAGCTGCTGCGGCGCCTGGCGCGCGGTGAACTGGCCGAAGTGCTCGGCGAAAAGCTGGTGCCCACCGACCGCCTCTTCCGCACCCTGGAAATAGGCCGCCACGCCGATGCCTACGCCGCTCGGCTGGACGCAGGCAGCCCGTCCACCCAGGCGCTGCAGCACTATCTCGAAGGGGTCAACCAGTACCAGGCCAGCCGTCCACGTCCGCTGGAGTTCGATCTGCTGGGCATCGAGCCACGTCCCTTCACCATGGCCGATACGCTCAGTGTCGCTGGCTACATGGCCTACAGCTTCGCCGCGGCCCTGCGCACCGAACCGGTGATGACCCACATCCGTGACGCGCTGGGCGCGGACTATCTCGAGCCGTTCGATCTCGACTGGCATCCGCAGGGCGTGCTCGGCACCGCCCTGGCCGCCGGCGATTGGCAGGATCTTTCCGCGCTCGCCCAACTCAGCAACAGCGCCCTGGAGGGCAAGGGTCTGCCGCAGTTCGAGGGCAGCAACGCCTGGGCGGTTTCCGGCAGCCGCACCGCCAGCGGCAAACCGCTGCTGGCGGGTGACCCGCACATTCGCTTCTCGCTGCCGGCGGTCTGGTACGAGGCGCACCTGCAGGCGCCAGGCTACGAGCTATATGGCTACCACCACGCGCTGATTCCCAGCGCCATGCTCGGTCACAATCGCGACTTCGCCTGGAGCCTGACCATGTTCCAGAACGACGACCTCGACCTGATCGCCGAGCGCGTCAATCCGGACAACGCCAACCAGGTCTGGTACCGGGGCAACTGGGTCGATCTCGAGCAACGCACGGAAACCATCCGCGTCAAAGACGCCGAGCCGGTGCAGATCACCCTGCGCCGCTCGCCGCACGGGCCGATCATCAACGATGCCCTGGGCCAGACCAGCGGCAGCACGCCGATCGCCATGTGGTGGGCTTTCATCGAAACCGACAACCCGATGCTCGACGCCTTCTACCAGTTGGGCCGCGCCGACAACCTGGACAAGGCCCGCGCCGCCGTCGAGAAGATCGAAGCGCCCGGCCTCAACGTGATCTGGGCCAGTGCCAGCGGCGATATCGGCTGGTGGGCCGCTGCCAAGTTGCCGCTGCGTCCGGCCGGGGTCAACCCGAGCTTCATTCTCGACGGTGCCAGCGGTGACGCGGACAAACTCGGCTATCACCCCTTCAGCGCCAACCCGCAGGAAGAGAACCCGCCGCGCGGCTACATTCTCTCGGCCAACTACCAGCCCGTGCCGGCCAGCGGCATCGAGATTCCCGGTTACTACAACCTGCCGGATCGTGGCCAGCGCCTGAACCAGCGCCTGGGCGACGCCTCGGTGAAATGGGATACGCAGAACAGCCAGGCACTGCAGCTCGATCCCGGTACCGGCTATGGTCCGCGCCTGCTGGCACCGATCCTCGACGAGCTGCGCGCCGCAGCGACGAACGATGAGGAGCACAGGCTGGTGGAGCAGTTGGCCAAGTGGAATGGCGACCACGAACTCGATTCCGTGGCCGCCACCCTGTTCAACCAGCTGACCTATCAGCTTGCCCACGAAGCCATGGCCGACGAGCTGGGCGAGGTGTTCTTCGACAGCCTGCTACAGGCCCGCGCCCTCGACACCGCGCTGCCGCGCCTGACCGCCAACGCGGATTCACCCTGGTGGAATCGCCAGGGCAGCGAGCAACGTGAAAGCCGCGCGCAGATCGTCGCCGATGCCTGGCGCGCCAGCCTGGAGCATCTGCGCAGCGTGCTCGGCAATGATGTCGATGCCTGGAACTGGGGCCAGGGTCATACCCTCAGCCATGAGCACCCGCTTGGTCAGCAGCAGCCGCTGGCCTGGCTGCTGAACGTCGGCCCGTTTGCCGCACCAGGCGGCCATGAAACGCCGAACAACCTCTCGCACAAGGTCGGCGCGGCGCCCTGGCCCGTGGTCTATGGCCCATCGACCCGGCGCCTGGTCGACCTGGCCGATGCCGACAAGGCCCTGGGCGGCATTCCCGTGGGCCAGAGCGGCGTGCCGTTCGATGCGCATTACGGTGATCAGGCGGCCTCCCATGTCGCTGGCGAGTATCAAACGCAGCACCTGAGCGAAGCCGACGTCAAAGCCAACAGCCAGGGCACGCTGAAACTGCTGCCACGCTGACCTCCCATCCTGCGATCCAGAACAGCGTGGTGCGCCATCGGTGCATCACGCTGCACGCTGGTGCACATCGGTCCGGCAAATGGCGCCGCAACCCTCGCCAGAGGGCCGCAACCCCAGAGAAATAGCCCCTTCCCGCTCCGGTAATAAAATTGGCACACGCCCTGCATATGCTAAGGCAATCTCAGTTTCGGGGACCTTGGTACAGGCAGGCCGGGGAATCCCCTTCTTTATTCGACGCCACCGCGCGTCATGTGTAACGCGCCGACGCTTGCCAGCGAGCACGGCGCCACCCGTTTCGGGGACCTTGGTACAGGCAGGCCGGGGAATCCCCTTCTTTATTTGGGACGCAGTGCCAGTCGCGCACGCCAACGCCCATCCTCTTGCGCACCGCGCCACTCCCCGTCCAGCGGGCGGGGTGACACCAGCACCAGCAACAGATCCCGCCCGTCGCGCTCCAGCCGCCAGTTCACCAGCCCCAGCGGCAGCTTCAGTTGCCCCTCACGCACCCGCCCGTAGACATCCTCGTAGCGATACACCAGAGCACCGTCGACATGCTCGGCCTGTGCCTGTGGCTCGCGATTGAACCAGAGCTGTAGTCCCTGCTCCCAGGCCTCGGCATCCTCGATACGCAGACGTGGTGGGTCGAACACCCGGCCGATCATCAAGCCGACGAGAAAGGCGATCAGCATCACCGATGCCACGAAACGCCAGCGCAAACGCGGCCGTGGATCTTCTGGCGGCGTAGAATGGCGCTCGTCCCAGCGCTCGGAGTGTTGCATGTTCCACGTCATCCTCTTTCAACCGGAAATTCCGCCCAATACCGGCAACATTATCAGGCTGTGCGCCAATAGCGGCTGCCAGCTGCACCTGATCGAGCCGCTGGGCTTCGAACTGGACGACAAGCGCCTGCGCCGCGCCGGCCTGGATTATCACGAATACGCCACGCTCAAGCGCCACCCGGACCTGCAAAGCTGCCTCGACAGCCTCGGCCAGCCACGCCTGTTCGCCTTCACCACCAAGGGCTCGCAGCCGTTCCACGAGATCGCCTACCAGCCTGGCGACGCCTTCCTGTTCGGCCCGGAAAGCCGGGGCCTGCCCGAAGAGGTGCGCAACGCGCTGCCGCCGCAGCAGCGCGTGCGCCTGCCGATGCGCGCCGGTTGCCGCAGCCTGAACCTGTCCAACACGGTGGCGGTGACCGTTTACGAGGCCTGGCGGCAGAACGGTTTCGCCGACGGTGATCTGTAGGGTGCGCCGTGCGCACCGACTGACCAACCGGCCTGATAATGATCAGGCACAACAAGAAAGGTTCTTCGCATTTTAGCGGGGCGGGTACGCTTGACACCGGACTGGCAAGTTTGTGTGCGTCTTGCTCACGGGCTTAGCACTATCCATTACCGCGTGCGCTGAGCGTTTGGGTTGCGCCCCTTACGGGCGCCACACCTTGATTCGCTGCGCTCACCCTTCGGGCCAGCCTGCGGCTGTTACTGCGCTTCGCTACGTTTCTTTGCTTGCCCAAGAAAGGTGTGCCAAAGAAGGGCACCCCGACATCCGGGTTTCGCTGCGCGAAACTTCCCTCGCTCCGGTGCCGCTCCGGGGGCCGGCTTACAAGGGCCATCCCTGGCCCATT
>CAMPIF010000149.1 GCA_946886245.1 Ectopseudomonas composti
AAATGCCGATGCCTCAATGTACATTTTGGCGCAACGCTTTTGGCTCCTGGTGGCAGCTTCAGGCTGGTCGCAGTCACTAGGCTTCGTCGATTGATCGGCTGCTTCCGCCCAAAAGCAGTCAAGGGCGGACTGGGGAGAGCTATCGGTCAGTTCACTACTAGCCTCGGCAAGCCCCAAGCACACGTAGTCCCAGATCCCTATGGGCCTGAAATTCCTTCGCACGTGCTCAGCGCTGCTGGATGTCTTTCACTTTTGCATTGAAGGTCCGGGGATTCATTCTCAGCAGCTCGGCGGCCTTGGTACCGCTGCCGGCGACTTTCTGGGCGGCCACGAGCAACCGCCGCTCCCATACCTCCACGAGGGCCGGGCCTGACAGGCTCTCATCTTTGTCCCGCGCTTTGCGCAGGTAGCTGGAGCAGCGGGAAATGGTGGGCAGCTCATCCTCCAGTGTTACCGGCGAATCGGCGCTGTGCTCACCGTCGAGCAGTTCCTCCCTTCTCAGGGTGTCCAGTTCAAGATTAACAAGCTCAGAGTCGATGGACAGCAGGCGCCCAGTCTGCAGCCCTCCGACTAGCAGCCGCCTTGCTAGTCGCTCCAGGTCCCGGTAATTGCCGTCAAGCCGCATGGACCGGAGTGCGCCTGTGATGCGGTACTGGTGCGGGCGGAATTGGTCAACGTAGTCCCTTGCGAGCGACGTCTTAGCCCCATACTTCCCGACAGCCCGCCCAGGATCAAGCTGCGCCAGTTCTTCGCAGGCCCGGTACACAACGGATTTCCAGATGTCTTCCAGGTCGTCGCGGCAGTCGCGCAGGTCCGGCAACTCGATGATCAGTTCAGAGATGCGGTCCAGGAAGTCAGGCGCCAGAACCTCCCGCAATGCGCTGCGCGATTTGTTGGTGGCAGCAATCAGCCGGAAGTTGGCCTGGATACTGTCCTTTCCGCCGATTTGGCGGAAGCTCCCCTTGCGTTGCAGCGCGAGCAACAACATGCCCTGCACCTGCAGGTCCATCCAGTGGATCTCATCCAGGAACACGCAGTCACCGTTGGCCTGCTGCAGCAAGCCGACGCTATCCGCGCTGGCCATGCTGTGGGCGCCCCTTACATAACCGAACAGGCTGCTGCGCAACATGGTCAGGTCGCCACGGAACTCGGCGCAGTTCAAGTGAAGGTGCCAATCCTTTTTCGTCTTCATCTGCCAGTCGAGGTACCTCCCGCGCAGGCTTTCGGCGATATGGGTCTTGCCGGAACCGCGGTTGCCGATGATCAGCACCGGGAAGGGCACGCTGCCATAGCGTTTAACCAGCTCGGCGACCTTGCGCAGGCTAGGCGTTCGGGCCTTGGCGATGTTCCAGGTTTCATCGACCGCGTGACTGTCGTCGCGCCGACCCAACTCGGCGAGCAGGTTCCATGACACCTCCTCCAGTACCTGTCCAGCTTGCCGGTGCTTGCGTGGGATGCCCTGATAAGCAAGAACGTTATCGCCAAGAATCCGGGCTTGCAGCGCCAGCAGCATCACTGTTTGCGCCGCGGGCGTGCCGGGACTGAGGTTGACAACGATCTGTGCCTTCGGATGCCTACGCCGGATCTCCGCCAGGGCCGGCGCAGTGAAGCGGAACAGCGCCTGATGGTTGGTCGGGGCTTCGTCCGTGTCCCAATAGACCGGCTCCACTTCGGGGCCGCCCTGCGCCTTGATCTCCTTCATCAGCGCCTCGGCCACCTCAACCTCGGACGGGTGGAAGTCCCGCCCGCCAGCCTCAAGCGTGCGCTGTCGGCGCACCAGCAGGTAGTGCTTGTCGATCCGCTCCCACACCGGCGATTCCTCGTTCAGCAGGAACTCCAGCGTCGGGCCGGCCTCGCGCTGTTTGTCGAGAAGCCTGTAATGACCGTCCTTTTCGCGACTGTAGGGGTCGTTGTTGAACGACACCCAAGACACGCTGACTCTTCCATGGCTCATGGTCATTGCCTTTTCTTGTGGCGTGCGGGTTGGTGCGCGGATGGGAGAGGCGACACGCGTATCTTGAGCGTGCCGTTGGCCAGCCAGCCCTTGCTGCGGGCGGCGCCGTGGCCGCCGTTGAGATGCTGCAGGCGCTGCACGTCGATGCGGCGCCTGGCGGCATCCACCTTGATGTGCATCACCAGCCCGTCCGCGCTGCGCAGCAGTTGCTGGCCTGCCGCTTCCATCAGCTCGACGGCATGGCGCGCCAGGGAGCCCATCAGCGGCCCGGTGGCCGTCTTCGGTGGCAGCCACAGCTCCCAATCGCCAGGCAGTGGGGGCTGAAGGCCGGCTTCGGCCAGCTCGCATACCGAGGGGGCATTCAATGTCACGTTAGTACGGCGCTGCATGACGTTGTGGGTCCAGCGGACCACAGCAGCAGCTACGCCTGGGTCATCCACCACCACACCGACCTCGATTCCGTCATCCCAACCGTGCCTGGCGTCCAGGTTGCCAGTCCACAGCAGCACAACCTGATCATCCGCAACGATGGACTTCGTGTGCGTACGCCGGTGTCCATGGATGCGCACCTGCCCCGGAGCTAGTCCGAGCAGCCAAGCCAAGCTAGCACGCTGGGCCTCGATATGGTTGCGTGGCTGCACCAGCAGGTCGATGTGCACTCCGCGTGCGATCGCGCGCTGGAGCGCCTTTCCCACTAGGTGATTCTCCATCCCCATAAAGCTGTAGGTCGCGATCACCAGGCGGCGGCGAGCATGATCGATAACTTGCACTGCCGCGTCCAGCAGCGAAGCCTCGTATCGGCGCAGGGTGGTCACGGCGTGCGTATCACCGGAGCTGGTCAGATCTCGCCACGGAAGATCGGGCCGGACCGGAAGCGAGTGCACGTCTAAGCCAGCACCTGGAAGCGACTCGAGGGTGGTCAATTGCTGCCAGATGTGGGCGAACAGCCGGCCGAATTCGCGCGCAACAAGCGGTTGGTGCAACGCCAGGCCATCCTCTGGATTGATCTCGTAGGCTTCCTTGGTCGAGTTGGCGGAGGTGATGACAGCGCAGGTGTCGTCCACTACGCAAAATTTAGCGTGGCAATCTTCAGCGCTGCGAAGCCAGGCGCCGGAGCGAGCCAGTCGGCGCAGGTGCTCTTCGTGGCGCTGGGCGCGCTCCCGCTGTTTGGATGTCTGCGCATCGACCTCGCCATCTAGCTCAAGCACCTCTGAGTGCAGGTGCTTGCCCAGCGCTGTAAGGATGTAAACGCCGCCGTGTAGGCGTTCCGCCGCTTCACACAGCGCCTGCACGATATCCTCATCGGCGAATAGGAAACTGCAGAACAGCACCTTGCAGCTGGCTGTCCGGATTTGCGCAATCAGCAAGTCGCGTATGTGGGCCTGCTGGCTAACGTCGTCGGTGGAGACATGTACTATGTCCGTCCGCCCAGTATCCTGCGCTTGGTAGCCGACGCCCGACGGGGGCGACTGGTCGCGCATAAACCACACTCCTGGGACGCGCTGCCGGCCCAGTTGAATCGTGGGATCCTCGCCCGATGACTGGGAGGTTCTGATGTCTTCGGTCATGTTGGGTTTACCTCGTCTGCGTAGGGCGATACCAAGTCGCGCTCTAGGCGGCGCATGCACAGTGCTGCGCGCAACCAGACCTGAGGCCACAGGTTCACCGCGGCTTCGTCGGCCGACGGCAGGTCGTAGTCGTCGTGGCCCCAGTAGGCGGTAAGGCTGCCCGCTACCGTCGCGCAGGTAGCCTCGAAGTGGCGCCGCAACGCGGCGTCGCTTCTCGACAGCAAAGCGTAGAAGGCTTGATGCGCAGCATCGCAGTCAGCTGGCGTAGCGTGTACACGCAAACCTGCATGCCACGATTCCAGCCGCGCCTGCAGAAGGGTGTCGCAGGGACGGTCGCCCTCACCGAGCATGCTGGCCATCTGCCGGCCATTGCAAGGCACCTCATATGCGCCGTCGCCGCGCAGAGAGATGCTGGCCGGTAGCGGCAGTTCGCTGTGGACAGCTGCCAGAAGCCCGTCCGGACGCCGCGTCTGCGCATCGATCAGCCGGGCGGCGTCGATCTGCGGATAGGGTTGCACTTTCCCGCCATGCTGCAGGTAGGCGTGCCACCGCAGTTCGTCGTGCCTGACGTGAAATGCTGCCAGCACCAAGGTCGCAGTCTGCGTTTGGTATTGCCCGTCAACGCGTCTGCTGAGGCGCCGCACCTCCCACTGTGACCCCGGAACAATGCCCACCAGTTGACCGCTCAGGCCGGCCACGTCGGTGCCGATGCCGCAGGCCGCCATGCGCTGGTCAGCCGGCAGGGAAAGGCTGCTGTCTAGGGTACGCAGCGAGTGTGGTACGTCCTGTGGCGGCAAAGGTGCCAGCCGATGGCGCGCCGTGTAGCGTTGCTGCCTGTCATCTTCGACCTTGATGAACAACAACGGCTCGGCCAGGAACACCAGCCTGGCCTTGTGCACGCGCCGTTGCGGGATGGCGCGGCGTTCCAGCGCTATGTTGCCTAGCTCACTCAAGCGGCACAGCGGCACCTCTGGCGCGCGCGAGGCATGTAGCTTGCGCGCCCGCGTAGATGGAGGTGGTGCCAACTCGGAACCGCTAGAAAGGCCTTTCGTCAAGAAACGCCTGGCGAGTGCCAGTAAGCCTACCTCGACTTGTACCGGATCAGCACCGCCGTGTTGCAGCAACTGCTCGCCCAGCAGTCGCTGGACGATGGCCTCAGACACGGTGTCCCCTAGACCCAGGTATTCATCAACCAGCACCGGCGAGATCCGGCCCA
This sequence comes from Ectopseudomonas composti, assembly GCA_946886245.1. The sequence goes on from CAMPIF010000149.1 coordinate 4,739, forward strand.
ACGCGCGCGCCAGCGCCAGAACGGCCCAGTCTGCCGAGCTGAGCTCGCATTCCTGCATGCATTCCAGTGCAGCGAACTCGACCTCGAACAGCTCTAGGTCCCGCGCCAAGATCGCCGTAGGATCGCCAGTGATACCGGCTTTGTAGAGCAATGCCGCAACCGCGTGAAGATTGATCGCGCTCATTGCTGGCCGCCCAATGCAATGCCCCATTTCTTCTTCTGCTCGCAGCCCTCGTAGAGCCTCACGAGCAGGTCGCCAGGGGCTCGCCGACGGCCACCCTCCTGACCGGCCAGCGTAGTGGAGTCACCGATCACGATGCGTTTGTGGCGAGCGCGCGTGACCGCCACGTTCAGGCGATTGAGGTTGTCGACGTGTCCGCGGCGGCCCTTCGGATTGCTGCGCGTGGTGCACAAGATCACCAAGTCTTTTTCACGTCCCTGAAAGCGGTCGACGATGCTGACGTGGACGTCGATGGGCGCGTGGTTCGCGGCCGGGCGGCTCCATTCCCGGCGCCACGGGTCGCTACCACCACGCAGGCGGCGGAACATGGCCTCGCGCATCTGCCGCGCCTGTTCCAGGTAGAAGCAAACGACTCCGATCTCAAACGGGGCATCCGGACCGCGCCCATGCTCGCGCGGGTCGCCGCGCCAGCTCTGGACGGCCCAAGCGGCGCACGTCTCCACCAGTTCGACGGCCACGTCGATTTCTAGCTGATTGGTGTAACTACCACCCTGCCAATCTGTGTCGCGCGGATACTCGTAACGCCGTTTGATCGGCTGATACGCGGTATCGAGCCAGATCGATGGAGCCTGTAAGCCAGGGATATCCAAGCCCAGTTTATGGGTGTCGCGCGCCGAAGGATAGTCGCTGCCGTAGACCTGCTCTGAAGAAAAATCCGCAAGCGCCGGTGCCATGCGGTGCTGATAGTTGAGTTTGACGACCCGACTGTCCGGTAGCTTGGTAAGGCGCTCGAACACGCTGGGCAACGCTAGGCTCTGCAACTCAAGCATCTCCGCGCCCAAGCGCAGCACGGCGTTCCGCTTGCCATGATCTGGGCCTAGGGCTTCACTACGTCTGGTCTGGTCGCGCCACTTTTTCGGATCAGCGCCGAGCAGTATCAGTTCCTCGCGCTCGGCATCGCCGATCCCGAAGGGGGCGCACAGCGCATCTACCAGTTGATGCCAAGACTTCTCACGCCTCGCGGCATCTGGGTGCATGCGGCTATCGAAATGCTGCCGCAACTGGCTGCTTACTTCGCGGATCCACGCGGGATTGGGCTCGGGAAGGTCTGCGCGCTTCGCGCGTTCAGACGCCACGGCTTCGAGTTCACCGAGGTCGACGTACGGGGGCAGTTGGCGATGGTCGCCTACCAATATCCACTTGCGCGCGCGCGCCGCCGGAACGAGGAAATCGGTAATAGTCGCCTTGCTGGCTTCGTCCATGATCATGACGTCGAACACTGCCTCAACATCACGAAACGCGGACGTCATAGCGATGCCGATGGGGGTGGCGCACAACAGATTGGCATTAAGCAGCAGCATGGCGCCTATAGCGTCGTCGTCTTTGATGCGCTCGGCCCATTCGCGCTGCACACGCGCCACAGGATCCTGGGCCAGTTCGTCGTCTCCTGCTGCGTCGCGGATATCTCTCGACAACTGGCCGGCTAGGTCGCGGCAACGATTGGTCAGCAGGAAGCGGTGGGCTTGCGCTTCGACGTTTTCCTCCGAGCCCAGACGAATCGCGGTGATGCCGGGGCGGAGCCCGACTTTCTCCAGCACGTTGTCCAACGCGACATGAGTGGGTGCCACCAGCAAGATACGTTTGCCAGCCTTGACCAACTCTTCGATGATGCCGCATATGACAGTTGTCTTTCCGGTGCCTGGCGGCCCCTGGATGAGGGCGATGTCGGGCGTCTTTAGCGCTAGCTCACGGGCCTGCAACTGGCGCACCGTCTGCTCGTCGCCGAAAGTACAGTTGGGTGACGGCATGGGTTGCAGCCCATCGGGGCGCGTTAACGCTTCCAGCAGGCGGTCATAGGCTTCATTCGTTCCCATAGCCATTGCATCGAGTGCTTCGCGCATGCGCTTGAAGGCATCGTCACCCGGTTTGACGCGCAATTCACCCTCGTCGAGCAACTCTTCGCGCGGATCTAAGAAATTGGTCGTCAACACTTCGCCGTCATCGGAAATGTCGTCGAAGGTGAGAGCCCGCATCCTGCCGTTGCTGGTCGGAACCTCGATCCGGGTACCCGGACGAGTAAAGGCGCGTGGCCACTCGTCCGCATCCAGTTTGCGTAGCCTGACAGGTGAACGGTCGACCAGGATGTAGTTTGCGCGCGGCGCCGACCATTCCGCGTGGTTGCGCAGCGCTTCTAGGTAGCGACGGACATTGCTGATGAAGATGCCGTCTTCCTCAGACTCACGCTCGGCATCGCGTGGATTGACGCAGGCTCGCAAGCGGGTCTGCGCAGCCACCATTTTGCACAAGCCCGCAAGATCAAAACCATGCTGATTACCAGCGCTGAAACTGGCCACCAGCAAGCGCGCGACCGGAGGAGGTCTCAGGCGGAAAGCGGAGAAAGCGCGCAGGCTCAATCCATCGCGGGCGGGGCTGCAGGCAAACGCGATGCGGCTAGTGGCTAGCACCACGCAGAAATCATTCTCAGGCAAACAGCCTTCGCTGGCCTGGATCAGCGCGGGGCTGGCAGGCTCGCCGAGGTCGGGCGCCTTGAATTTACCGTCGGCGCCTTTGACTTGGAACCAAGTCCAGACATCGCGACGGTTGAACTCATCCACGGCGCCAGCGAAGTCCAGCGTCGGATCTATTTTCTGGATGAGCTGAGGCAGTTTGTTCGAACAGCTCAGGGGAATGGCGTCATGCACGCGCAGCGTGCCGGACAGGCCTAGCAGTGTTTGGCCGGCTGTACGCGGTAGAGGCAGTTCCAGGCGCTCAGCCAGTCGGGCAATACGCTGAATCAACATAACGGAGGTCGCTTTCCTAAAGGGTAGTGGTAGGCATTCATTAGCAATCACCGCGCCAGAAAAATTTCCCTTAAAAATCAACAACTTAAAAATTCAATCCAAGAAGAATGAGAATTTTTAAGCTGTATTCGAGCATGAATTTGCCCAACTATCGATTTGGCAAAAATTAACTCAATCCAGGCTGATTTTTGCTCAAAAAAGTTCACATCAGCAACAAGGAGCATATAAGTCATTGATTTTGTTATGTATTTTTTCTGGCATGCATTTTTCTATAGGTTGGACGTCAACAACTGAATTGAAGGCATACAGATGAACATCACCCACCACGGAAAGCTCCGGCAGCAACAGCGCGGCATCCCATCCGTCATCGTCGATCTGGTACTGACGTATGGCAGCCGTGAGCACGATAACCAGGGCGGCGTCACGTCCTATCTCAATCGCCGCAGCCGTAGAGCGATCGAACAGGACAAGGGGCGTGAATTCTTGAAGCGCTACGACAACCAGATGAACGTCTATGTTGTGCAAAGCGCCGTCGATGGCTGCGTGATCACCTGCGGCCATCGCCACACCCGCATTAACCGCCACTGAACACTTCCGCCCTCAAGATCATGGACACCAAGAACCGCAAAAAAAAGTACCGCCTGCAGGGCGCTGAAACCACGCATCTAATGCAGCGCCTTGGCGCGCACGACGAAGCTGGCATTGCCGAGCTGAAGAAGTTGGCTGGCCGCATCGAGACCATCAACGCGAGCAAGCAGGCGATGTCGCTGGATAAGCGTGCCGGCTTCATATTCGAAGAGGTCCACGCCGGCACGTTCAACGCGGCGGCGCGCAAGGCCGGCGACTTCAAGACGACGGCGCTGACCGGCGACACCGGCGGCTTTGCGAGCGATCCGCGCGTGGACATCCGCGTCGTGCGGGACGGCAGGATCGTCGCCGAGGCTCAAGCCAAGTGCTGTGGCAGCGCCGCGCGCAGCGCGGTATCCAGTGCCAAACCAAAGTACGCAGGCACCCAGCGCATCGTGCCCGACGACCAAGCGTCGACCGTGCGGGACATGCTCTCCAAATCAGCCAAGGCCAAGGCGACTTCCCCCAATCCTCGCATGCGGAAGATCGGTGCGAATCGCCAGGAAGCGGCCGCCAAGGTGACAGGCAAGCTGAAGGCAGCCGGGCACGAAAGCAAGGCTGTCACACATAAGCAAGCCCAGACATTGGC
>CAMPIF010000150.1 GCA_946886245.1 Ectopseudomonas composti
CGCCCGGAACACCTCAACGTGGTCAGCGCCGATGCCGGCCGCATGCAGGTGAGCGCCGACGTCAGCGAGCGCCTCGGTAGCGACACCTTCTGCCACGTGCGCTGCGCCTCGGGCGAGATGCTCACGGTGCGCGTACGCGGCGACTTCGCACCGCGTTATGGCGAGGCCCTGACGCTGGATTTCGACACGGCGCACTGCCACCTCTTCGACGCCGACGGCCAGGCCGTCGCCAAACCACTGCAGCAGGCCGCCTGACGCCGCGCCACCACGGGATGTTCCAGATGAAACTCAATCGCCAGCAGCTTTCCCGGCTCGGCGGCGCCGTCGCGCTGCCCGGCTACACCGCAGAGATGATCCGCACCGGCATCGCCCATTTCGGCGTCGGCGGCTTTCACCGCGCCCACCAGGCGGTCTACACCGACGCCCTGATGAACCAGGGCCTGGCGCTGGACTGGGGCATCTGCGGGGTCGGCGTGCGCAGTGAGGACCGCGCCATGCGCGATGCCCTGGCCAGCCAGGATTACCTCTACACCCTGGTCGAACTGGGCGACGAGCCGAACCTGCCGGTGCGGGTGATCGGCGCGATCACCGACATGCTGCTGGCCGAAGAGTCGCCGCAGGCACTGATCGACAAACTGGCCGACCCGGCGATTCGCATCGTCTCGCTGACCATCACCGAAGGTGGTTACTGCATCGACGACAGCACGGGCGAATTTCTCGCCGAACTGCCAGCCATTCAGCACGACCTGCGCCACCCGCAATCGCCGCAAAGCGTGTTCGGTTTTCTCTGCGCCGCCCTGGCCAAACGCCGCGCCGCCGGCATCCCGGCCTTCACCCTGATGTCCTGCGATAACCTGCCGCACAACGGCGATGTCACGCGCAAGGCGCTGCTGGCCTTCGCCCATCTGGCCAATCACGAGCTGGCCACCTGGATCGACCAGCACGTGAGCTTTCCCAACGCCATGGTCGACCGCATCACGCCGATGACCAGCGCCGCCCATCGCCAGCAACTGGCCGAGCAGCATGGCGTCGATGACGCCTGGCCGGTGGTCTGCGAGCCCTTCGTGCAATGGGTGCTGGAAGACAAGTTCGTCAGCGGCCGCCCGGCCTGGGAAGAGGTCGGCGTGCAATTCACCGACGACGTCACGCCCTACGAGGAGATGAAGATCAAGCTGCTCAATGGCAGCCATCTGGCGCTGACCTACCTGGGCTTTCTCAAGGGCTATCGCTTCGTTCACGAGGCAATGAACGACCCGCTGATGCGCCAGTACGTGCGCACCTTCATGGACCTCGACGTGACGCCGCAGCTGGCGCCAGTGCCGGGCATCGACCTGAGCACCTACAAGGACACGCTGATCGAGCGCTTCTCCAACCAGGCCATCGCCGATCAGCTGGAGCGGGTCTGCTCGGATGGCTCGTCGAAGTTTCCCAAGTTCATCGTGCCCACCCTCAACCGCCTGATCGAGGACGGTCGGCCGCTGGAGCGCGTGGCACTGGTGGTCGCAGCCTGGGCGCTGTACCTGAAGGGAATCGACGAGAACGGCACGCGCTATCGCATCCCCGATCCGCGCGCCGAGTTCTGCCAGGCACTGGTGGCCGACGACGACAGGGTGTGTGAACGGGTACTGGGCGTCGAGGCGATCTTCGGCAACGCCATCGCGCAGTCGACGGCGTTCGTCGAAGCCTTCGAGCTGTGTTACGACAGCCTGCGCAAGCTCGGCGTGACGCGCACCCTGCAGACCCTGCTGGGCGATTGAGCCATGTACCTCGGTATCGATTGCGGCACTCAGGGCACCAAGGCCCTGGTGCTGGACGCAGGCAGCGGCCAGGTGCTTGGCGCCGGCAGCGCCAGCCATACCCTGCAGAGCGGTGCCAACGGCCGCCGCGAGCAACAGCCGCAGCAATGGCTGGATGCCTTCGAGCAGGCGACCCGCCAGGCGCTGACAGGCGCCGGAATCAGCGGCGAGCGGATTCTCGGCATCGGCGTCTCCGGCCAGCAGCATGGTCTGGTGTTGCTCGACGAACAGGGCGCGGTGCTGCGCCCGGCCAAGCTCTGGTGCGACACCGAATCGACCCCGCAGAACCAGCGCCTGCTCGATCATCTCGGCGGCGAGGCCGGTTCGCTGCAGCGCCTGGGCGTGGCCATCGCGCCCGGTTACACGCTGTCCAAGCTGCTCTGGACCCAGGAGCAGCACCCCGATGTCTTTGCTCGTATCGCGCATATCCTGCTGCCGCACGATTACCTCAACCACTGGCTCACCGGCCGTGCCTGCAGCGAGTACGGCGACGCTTCCGGCACGGGCTATTTCGATGTACGCACGCGCACCTGGGATACCGAACTGCTGAATTTCATCGACCCCAGCGGGCGCCTTTGCAACGCGCTGCCAGAGCTGATCGAGTCGGATCAGCCAGTGGGCCGCCTCCGCCCGCAGATCGCCCGGCAACTGGGCCTGAACCCGGATGCCATGGTGGCCAGCGGCGGTGGCGACAACATGATGGGCGCCATCGGCACCGGCAACATTCGCCCTGGCGCGATCACCATGAGCCTGGGCACCTCCGGCACCCTCTACGCCTACAGCGACCAACCGACGGTCAGCCCGCATGCACAGGTGGCGACCTTCTGCTCATCAAGCGGCGGCTGGCTACCATTGATCTGCACCATGAACCTGACCAGCGCCACCGGGCTGATCCAGCAATTGCTGGAACTGGACATCCAGACCTTCGGCGAGCTGGTCGGGCAATCACCCATCGGCGCCGAGGGCCTGCTGATGCTGCCGTTCTTCAATGGCGAACGGGTGCCGGCGCTGCCCCGCTCGCGCGCCAGCCTGCTGGGCATGGACAGCGACAACCTGACCCGCGCCAACCTGTGTCGGGCGGTGGTCGAGGGCACCAGTTTCAGCCTGCGCTACGGCCTCGACCTGCTGCGCGCCAGCGGCCTGCAGAGCCAGACCATCCGCCTGATCGGCGGCGCAGCGAAGAGCCCGGTATGGCGTCAGGTGATCGCCGACATCATGGGCACACCACTGGTCTGCCCGCAGCACACCGAAGCCGCCGCACTGGGCGCCGCGATCCAGGCCGCCTGGTGCCTGACGCCCGGAGCGGATCGCCAGGCGCAGCTGGCCGAACTGTGCGAGCGTTGCGTGCACCTCGATGCCAGCACGCGAACGCAGCCGGACCCGGCGCACACGGCGCAGTACGAAATGGTCTATCAACGCTACCGCGAGCAGGTCCGCCGGCTCGCCGAGCGCACACCGGCGTGAGAACGCCTCAAGGGCACCTCCAAGAACCCAGGCGAGGCAGATAATGCAGATGAGATGAGGCTGTCAAAGCGGCTTTCGCAGGAGCTCGGGGCGAAGCCTCTCGAGTCCGCGCCGCCCAGATTCGCGGCGGGGCACCGCTCCCACGAACGCCCCGCGTTGGCGCTCAACTGATTGGCATCAGGCGAAGCAGGTGGTTTTTAGAGGTACCCGTCAACCGATACGGAGAACAACATGTACCTGGTCTGTGGCGAAGCACTGTTCGATGTGTTCATCCAGAGCGACGGTGGGCGTGGCAATGAGCTGGCCTTCAAGGCCATCGCCGGTGGCTCGCCGTTCAACGTGGCATTGGGCCTGCGCCGGATGGGCGCCGACTCGGCGCTGTTCACCGGGATGTCCTCGGACAGCCTCGGCCAGCGCCTGCGCCAGGTGCTGCGTGACGAGGGCGTGAGCGATGCCTACCTGATCGCCAGCGATGCGCCGACCACCCTGGCGATGGTCGGCCTGGACGCTGCCGGCTCGCCGCAGTATTCCTTCCGTGGCGAAGGCTGTGCCGACCGCCAACTGCTCGCCGAACACCTGCCGACACTGGATGCACAGGTGCGCGGCCTGCACGTCGGCTCCTTCTCCCTGGTGGTGGAACCGGTGGCCAGCACGCTGCTGCAACTGGTGCAGCGTGAACACCGGCAGCGTCTGATCAGCCTCGATCCCAACGTACGCCTCGGTCCGGCGCCGGATATCGCCCACTGGCGCGAGCGCGTCGAGACCTTCGCCGGCTACGCGCACCTGATCAAGGTCAGCGAAGAGGATCTGCAGCTGCTGTACCCCGAGCGCGACCCGCAGCAGGTAGCGGCGAGCTGGCTCAACCAGCGCTGCCAACTGGTGTTTCTCACCCACGGCAGCAAAGGCGCCAGCGTCCACTGCCGCCACGGGCACTGGTCGGCCCCGGCAGTGGAGGTGCACACCCGTGACACCGTCGGCGCTGGCGATACCTTCCAGGCCGCGCTGCTCAGTTACCTGGCCCGCCATGCCCTGGACACCCCCGAGGCGCTGGAAACGCTGAGCCGTGAGCAGATCAACGACATGCTGCGCCTGGCCATCGAGGCTGCTGCGCTGACCTGCTCGCGGGTGGGCCCCGACCTGCCCTACCTGCATGAGCTGGAGCGGCAGAGCGCGCGCTGACCGAGCCACCCCTCGCTGCATCACCTGGCAGCGGCACAGGCTCCCTGTGCGCCGAGGCGAATGGCCCGAAACCGCCGGTTGTCGCTCAGCTCGCTGGAGGCGACACTTGGTGTGTGACTCGCACAGCGCAGCGACTGTCGTTCTAGCAGCGTATTTTCAGATAACCCAGAGGTTCAGGGCATGCCTTACAAACATCAGGTGATTCCGCTTCAGGTCCACGAGGGCAACGAAACCGCCGAGCAGGCGCTGCACAGCATCGTCGATGGCTTCAAGCGCTTTCGCAACGAGGTCTTCCCGCAGCAGGAAGAACTGTTCAAGAAGCTCGCCACCGCCCAGAACCCACGCGCCATGTTCATCACCTGCGCCGACTCGCGCGTGGTGCCGGAGCTGATCACCCAGAGCTCGCCTGGCGACCTGTTCGTCAACCGCAACGTCGGTAACGTGGTGCCGGCCTACGGGCAGATGATGGGCGGCGTCTCCACCGCCATCGAGTACGCGGTGATGGCCCTGGGCGTGCAACACATCGTCATCTGCGGCCACTCCGACTGCGGCGCGATGAAGGCGGTGCTCAACCCGGCCTCACTGGAAACCATGCCCACTGTAAAAGCCTGGCTACGTCATGCCGAGGTGGCGCGCAGCGTGGTGGCAGAGAACTGCAACTGCAGCGACGACAAGGAAGCCCTGAGCGTACTCACCGAAGAGAACGTGGTGGCGCAGCTCAACCACCTGTGTACTCACCCGTCGGTGGCGGCCAAACTGGCGCGCGGCCAACTGTTCATCCATGGCTGGGTGTATGACATCGAAACCAGCCAGATCAAGGCCTACGATGCAGAGTTGGGCAGCTTCCTGCCGCTCGACGGCGACAAGATTCCGATGGCGACGCCACGCGCGCGTTTTCCACAAAGCTGATACGCAGGCTCGCGGCTAAAGCCCCTCCCACGGTCACGGTGGGAGGGGCTTTAGCCGCGATGCTCCTCCCAGAGTTTCACGGCCCAGGCGGCTCCGTCCCCTGATGCGCCTTAGAACTTCTCCCCACGCAGCACTTGCACCTGCGCCAGGTAGCAGACCATGGCGAAGTGGTCGTAGTAGCGCGCCTGCAGATGCTCGGCGATGCGCTCGGCCAATTCGCGGTTGCAGATGATTTCCAGGCGGATGTTGCCTTCGGTGTCCCAGCCGGCGCTGCGCACGCCGCGGTGTCCACGGCCACGTGCGTCGGAAATGGTCCAGCCGGGTGCGCCGAGCGCTTCCAGATCGGCCAGCAGGCGCTTCTCCAGCGCCGCCTCGCAGATCACGGTAAGCAGGGTGCGGCTATGTGCGTTCATCTCAGAACCCCCAGGCGATCAGTCGTTCGGCCAGCGCCAGGTAGAGCGGAATGCCGATCAGGATATTGAATGGGAAGGTGATGCCCAGCGAGGCGGTCAGCGACAGCGACGGGTTGGCCTCGGGCAAGGCCAGGCGCATCGCCGCCGGCACCGCGATATAGGACGCCGAGGCCGCGAGCGTGGCCAGCACCGCCGTGCCACCCAGGCTCAGGCCCATGAAGCGCGCCAGCAAGGCGCCGATCAGCGCACCAAGCAGCGGCATCAACAGGGCGAAGGCCGCCAGGCGCACACCGAACTGCTTCAGCGCACCGAGCTGGCCGGAGGCGATCAGGCCCATCTCCAGCAGGAAGAACGCCAGCACCGGCTTGAACATGCTGGTGTACAGCGGCTCCAGCGGTTTGATCGCCTCCTTGCCGGCTATCGCGCCGAACACCACACCGCGGAGGAGCAGCATGATGCTCTTGCCGAGGAAGATCTCGCGGCCCAGTTCGCCCCAGTGCGTGTCGCGCGAAATGCCCTTGGCCAGGACGATACCGACCAGGATCGCCGGAATCTCCAGGATCGCCACGAACAGCGGCATGTAGCTCTCGAATTCGATGCCCTTGGCCAGCATGTAGGCCACCACCACGGCGAAGGTACCGGCGCTGACCGAACCGTAGTGCGCCGCCACCGCCGCCGCATTGACGCGGTCGAAGCGCAGGCCGCGCAACAGGACAAACGCCAGGATCGGCAGCAGCACGCCGAGCGCCAGTACCACCGCCGACTGACCGAGCAGCTGCAGGCTGGCCTGCTGCGCCAGCTCCACACCACCGTGCAGCCCGATGGCCAGCAAGAGAATGATCGACAGCGTCTCGTACAGCGCCGCCGGCAGCTTCAGCTCACTCTTGAGCAGGCCGGCGACCAGGCCGAAGACGAAAAACAGCACCACCGGATCCAAAGCCACTTCAGCTCACCTCCCCAGCCTCACAGGGTGCGCTGCGCGCACCAGTCACTCTATTTACCACCCGCCTCGGTGCGCACCGCGCAGCCCACCCGGACGGCCACGTACATGCAAAGGAAAGGGCCATGCCCCGGCACAGGGCGGTGCTGATCGCCCTGCTTTGCCTCGCCACGAAGGCGAAGCGCCGGGGCATGGCCGGAAAGCTTAGCCGGCATGCCCGGATGCCCCTGCGCTGGCGAGTCGCACAAACGCCGTTAGCGTTTTGCGCGGGGCCACCGAGGGGTGAAGCACATGGATGTGCCGTGCAAAAAAAGGGAGCCTCGCGGCCCCCGGGACAAACCTGCGCCGTGGCGCTGAATAAAAAAGGAGCCCGGGTTACGCCCCGTCAAACTTGCCCATCCAACAGGCCGGGCTCCATAGAGGTTAACCTTCGATTTCCACCAGTACTTCGCCCGGATTGACGCGGTCGCCCTTGGCCACGTGAACGGCCTTGACGGTACCGGCAATCGGCGCCTGCACTTCGGTTTCCATCTTCATTGCTTCGGTGATCAGCACCGCCTGCCCGGCCTTGACCGTATCGCCTTCCTTGACCAGCACATCGACGATGTTGCCCGGCATGGTGGTGGACACGTCGCCCGGTGCACCGGCCTGCTTGCGCTTGCCAGCGGCGCCTGCGACGTATTCATTGAGCGCCTCGAACACCACTTCTTCCGGCATGCCGTCGATGGACAGGTAGAAGTGGCGCTTGCCGTCGCCCTTGACGCCGACACCGGTGATATCCACGCGGTAGCTTTCACCGTGCACGTCGACCACGAACTCGGTCGGCACGCCCTCGCCACCGGCCGGCGCGGCCTTGCCCGGGCCATTTGGCACGGGCAGCAGCTCTTCCGGCTTGAGCGTGCCGGCCGCGCGCTCCTCGAGGAACTTGCGCCCGATATCGGGGAACATGGCGAAGGTCAGCACGTCCTCTTCGGACTTGGCCAGGCTGCCGATCTCTTCACGCAGGCGCGCCAGCTCGGGCTTGAGCAGGTCGGCCGGGCGTACGTCGATCACTTCTTCGCTGCCGATGGCCTGCTTGCGCAGTTGCTCGTCGACCTTGCCCGGCGCCTTGCCGTAGCGGCCTTGCAGGTACAGCTTCACCTCGTTGGTGATGGTCTTGTAGCGCTCGCCGGCCAGCACGTTGAAGAACGCCTGGGTACCGACGATCTGCGAGGTCGGCGTCACCAGCGGTGGGAAGCCGAGGTCGGCACGCACGCGCGGGATCTCTTCCAGCACTTCGTTCATGCGGTTCAGCGCGCCCTGCTCCTTGAGCTGGTTGGCCAGGTTGGAAATCATCCCGCCCGGCACCTGGTTGACCTGCACGCGGGTATCCACGCCGGTGAACTCGCTCTCGAACTGGTGGTACTTCTTGCGCACTGCATGGAAGTACATGCCGATCTCCTGGATCAGCTCCAGATCGAGGCCGGTGTCGAACTCGCTACCCTTGAGCGCGGCGACCATCGACTCGGTACCCGGATGGCTGGTGCCCCAGGCCAGGCTGGAGATAGCGGTGTCGATGTGATCGGCACCCGCTTCGATGGCCTTGAGCTGGCACATCGAACCGAGACCGGCGGTGTCGTGGCTGTGGATGAATACCGGCAGGTCGACTTCGCTCTTCAGTGCCTTGACCAGCGCAAAGGTGGCGTAAGGCGTGAGCAGGCCGGCCATGTCCTTGATCGCGATGGAGTCGATACCCATCGCCTGCATGGCCTTGGCCTGGGCGACGAATGCCTCGGTGGTGTGCACCGGGCTGGTGGTGTAGGCGATGGTGCCCTGGGCGTGCTTGCCGGCAGCCTTCACCGCCTCGATGGCCACGCGCAGGTTACGCACGTCGTTCATCGCGTCGAAAATGCGGAACACGTCGATGCCATTGACCGCCGCCTTGGCCACGAACGCCTTGACCACATCATCGCTGTAGTGGCGGTAGCCGAGCAGGTTCTGCCCGCGCAGAAGCATCTGCAGGCGGGTGTTGGGCAGCGCCGCCTTGAGCTGGCGCAGGCGCTCCCACGGGTCTTCCTTGAGGAAACGCACGCACGCGTCGAAGGTGGCGCCCCCCCAGACTTCCAGCGACCAGTAGCCGACGCGGTCGAGCTTGTCGCAGATCGGCAGCATGTCTTCGGTGCGCATGCGCGTGGCCA
>CAMPIF010000151.1 GCA_946886245.1 Ectopseudomonas composti
GTAACCCACCGGGCGATGGATCGCGTTGCGCCGATGGTGGGTTACGCCGCACCCGCTTCTGCGAGTTGGCCGGTAACCTCGACAGGCGGTTACCCCACCCTACGGGAACGCGTCGTTTCATGATTCCTCGCTGTCGAGCAGCAGGTTTTCCAGCGCTGCACGGTACTCGCCGGGATTCTCCCACAGGCCGCGCTGCTGGGCTTCCAGCAGGCGTTCGAGGATATCGTTGAGCGCGCCTGGGTTGTGCTGCTGGATGAAGTCGCGGGTATCCCTATCGAGCAAATAGGCATCGGTCAGCAGCGCGTACTGGTGGTCGTCGACCAGCTCGCTGGTGGCGTCGAAGGCGAACAGGTAGTCGATGGTCGCGGCCAGTTCGAAGGCGCCCTTGTAGCCGTGGCGCTTCATGCCCTCGATCCATTTGGGATTGGCAGCGCGTGCCCGCACCACGCGATTGAGTTCTTCCTTCAAGGTGCGAATGCGCGGTGTATCCGGCTGGCTGTTGTCGCCGAAGTAGCTGGCCACCTTGAGCCCGCGCAGGGTTTCCACCGCCGCCAGCATGCCGCCCTGGAACTGGTAGTAGTCGTTGGAGTCGAGGATGTCGTGCTCGCGGTTATCCTGGTTGTGCAGCACCGCCTGCATCTGCTCCAGCCGTTCGACGAAACGTTGCCGCGCAGGCGTACCCTCGGCGCCGCTGCCGTAGGCGTAGCCACCCCAGTTGAGGTAGACCTCGGCCAAGTCCGCGCGGCTCTGCCACAGACGCTCCTCGATGGCGTTCTGCACCCCGGCGCCATAGGCCCCCGGTTTGGCGCCGAACACCCGCCATCCGGCCTGACGCCGCGCTTCGCCTTCATCCAGGCCGCTGTCCTTCAGTGCCAGCGATTCACGCCAGACCCGCGCCGACAGTGGATTCATGTCTTGCGGCTCATCCAGCTCGATCACCGCCTGCACGGCCTCGTCGAACAGGCGAATCAGGTTGCTGAAGGCATCGCGGAAGAAGCCAGAGACGCGCAGGGTAACGTCCACACGGGGCCGACCGAGCTGCTCCAGGGCCAATACCTCGAAGCGCTCGACACGTTGGCTGCCCGGCTGCCACACCGGGCGCACGCCCATCAGCGCCAGCGCCTGGGCAATATCGTCGCCGCCGGTACGCATGGTCGCCGTGCCCCACACCGACAGGCCGAGCTGGCGCAGGTGGTCGCCCTCGTCCTGTAGATGGCGCTCCAGCAGACGGTCAGCCGCCTGCACGCCGAGGCGCCAGGCGGTGGGCGTGGGTAGGTGGCGTACGTCGACGGTAAAGAAGTTGCGCCCGGTGGGCAGCACGTCGAGGCGCCCACGGCTCGGTGCGCCGCTCGGCCCGGCGGGCACGAAACGCCCTGCCAGCGCGGCGAGCAAGCCACCCATTTCGGCATCGCCGCAGGCATCCAGCAAAGGCGCGATATGCTCGGTCAGCCCGTCGAGGATCAGCGCCACCTCGGCGCCTAAATCTTCAATGCACTCTCCGGCCAGGCGCTGCTCGATCAACCTCAGCGCCAGCAGCTCCAGGCGCTCGCGGGTGTCGCCGATGCTGCGCCACAGGCTGTTATCCACAGCCTGCAATGCCTGTGGACGCAGCCCCTCCCAGGGCTGGCCCATGTCGCAATCCAGCGGGTCGAGGCCCAGCTCCAGGCCACGCGCCAGCGCGCGCAGCAGGCTGGCATTGGCGCCCTGGCCATCGCCACGGGGGATGCGCAACAGCGCCAGCAGGGTGTCACGACGCAGTTGGCCAGCAGGCGACTCGCCGAACACATGCAGGCCGTCGCGGATCTGCGATTCCTTGAGGTCGCACAGGTAAGCATCGAGCTGCGGCAGCCAGCTGTCGCCGTCATCGTTGAGTTGCAGGCCCAACTCGCGGTCGAGGCTGGCCTCGCGCACCTTGGCCAGGATCTCGCCGCGCAGCTCCACGGCGCGACGCTGGTCGAGCTGGCTGGCCTCGAAATACTCGTCAGCCAGGCGCTCAAGGTCGCGTAGCGGGCCGTAGCTCTCGGCACGGGTCAGCGGCGGCATCAGGTGGTCGATGATCACCGCCTGAGTACGGCGCTTGGCCTGCGCACCCTCACCGGGATCGTTGACGATGAAAGGATAGATATTCGGCAACGGGCCGATCAGCGCCTGCGGCCAGCAGTTCTCGGACAGGCCGACGCTCTTGCCCGGCAGCCATTCCAGGTTGCCATGCTTGCCGACGTGGATGAGCGCATCGGCGGCGAACGCCGTACGCAGCCAGGCGTAGAAGGCGATGTAACCATGCGGCGGCGCCAGATCCGGGTCGTGGTACACCGCCGCCGGGTCGAGCTGGTAGCCGCGCGCGGGCTGGATACCGACGAAGGTCAGGCCGAAGCGCAGGCCGGCGACCATCATCCGTCCGCTGCGGAACATCGGGTCATCCTGCGGCTCGCCCCAACGTTCGCGCACGGCCTGCTGGTTGGCCGGCGGCAGGCTGTGGAAAAACCTCAGGTAATCGTCCAGCGCCAGGCTTTGCGCGCAGGGCCGCGCATCCAGGCCGTCGAGGTCGTTGGTGACGCCGCCGAGCAGGCTGTGGACAAGTTCGGTGCCGCTACCCGGCAGGTTATCCACCGGATAGCCCTGTGCTTGCAGCGCACGGAGGATGTTCAGCGCGGCGGCGGGCGTATCCAGACCCACACCGTTGCCAATGCGGCCATCGCGGGTCGGGTAGTTGGCTAGGATCAAACCTATTCGCTTCTGATCGTTAGCTTTAATCGCCAAATGACACCAATTACTCGCCAGTTCGGCGACGAAATCCATTCCCGATTCGTGTGCCTGGTAGCACACCACGTCACTCTGGCTACGCTCGCTGCGCCAGGCCAGGCCCTTGAAGCTGATAGCGGTGCCGATCAGCCGGCCATCCAGCTCCGGCAGTACCACATGCATGGCCAGGTCGCGCGAGCCAAGGCCCTGAGCACTGGCCTGCCATTGCGCCTGGTTGTCCAACGAGCAGATGGCCTGCAGCACCGGGATATCGCGACGGAACACCCGTGCCTGCGGCGCCTCGGGGTTGGAGAGCGCGAAGCCGGTGGTGTTGATGATCAGCGCGGCGCTCGTCTCGTCCAGCCAGGTCTGCACCTGATCCAGGCAGGCCGCTTCCTTGAGGCTGGCCACGGCGATGGGTAGCGGGTTGAGTCCCTGAGCGACGAGGTGATCGCAGAAGGCATCGACGAAGGCGGTGTTCGCCGACTGCACATGGTTGCGATAGAACAGCAGCGCTACCACTGGTGCGTCGGGTTGCCATTGCGCGTGCCAGTCAGCCAGCGCGGCCGGGCTGCGCTGCGGCTGATAGAGGCCGACGCGTGGCAGCGGCTGCGGCTCCTGCCAGCTGTCAGCGCGGCCCAGCCAGCGGCTGCCGATGCAGCGGAACAATTGACGGGCGTTATCCAGCCCGCCCTGGCGCAGGTACTGCCAGAGATGCAGGCTATCTTCCTCACCGACGTTACCGAGCGCATTCAGCTCAGGGTCCGGCTTGTCGTCGCCGGGCACCATGATCACCGTGGCGCCACGCGCCCCCAGCTCCACCAGGCGCTCGACGCCATAGCGCCAGTAGCTGACCCCGCCATGCACCGAGATCAGGATGACTTTGGCGTGCTGCAGCACCTGCTCGACGTAGTAGTCCACCGAGGCGTTGTTGCTCAGCTGTGCCGGGCTGGCCAGGCGCAGGCTGGGGTAGTCGTCCGGCAGTTGCCGGGCGGCTTCTGCCAGCAGGGACAGGTGCGAATCACCCGTGCACAGGATCACCAGCTCGGCAGGCGTCTGGCCAAGATCGGCGATACTGTCGGCCGGCAGTTGGGCGCCGGGTTGGGTGCGCAGTAGGTGCATGGTCGTTCCGTGGGAGGGGCTTCAGCCGCAACTGGTGATGGCGTCGTAGGGTGGACTCAGGAGCGAAGCGAACAGTCCACCGCCAGCGCAAACGTCCACACGGCGTACTGCTACGCGAGTACGCCCTACGTTCCGTATCAGGCCAGCGCCGCTTTCAGCTCGGCCTCGATGGCCGCGCGGTCGAGCTGTTGGCCGATCACCACCAGGCGGCTTAGACGCGGCTCGTCGGCCAGCCAGGCGCGATCGAAGTGACGATCGAAGCGCTGGCCAACACCCTGCACCAGCAGACGCATGGGTTTGCCAGGGATGGCCGCGAAGCCTTTCACCCGCAGGATGCCGTACCTGGCCACCGCATCCTTCAGTGTGGCCAGCAAGCGCGCCTCCTCAGCTTCCGGTAGTTCCACGTGGAACGAGTCGAATTCCTCGTGATCGTGGTCGTCGTCTTCATCGTCGTGATGGGTGCGGCGGCTGTCTATATGCAGCTCGGTTTCGCTGTTCAGGCCCAGCAGCACGTCCAGCGGCAGCTCGCCGCCGTGCGCCTCGATCACCTTGACCGCCGGCGGCAGCTCCTCGGCAACCTCGGCGCGCACCGCAGCCAGCGCCTCGGCGTCGAGCAGGTCAGCCTTGTTGAGGATCACCAGGTCAGCGCTGGCCAACTGGTCGGCGAACAGCTCGTGCAGGGGCGATTCGTGATCCAGGTTGGGGTCGAGCTTGCGCTGCTCGTCCACCTGATCGGGGAAGGCGGCGAAGGTGCCAGCGGCCACAGCGGGGCTGTCGACCACGGTGATCACCGCATCGACCGTGCAGGCATTGCGAATTTCCGGCCAGTTGAAGGCTTGCACCAGTGGCTTGGGCAACGCCAGACCGCTGGTTTCGATAAGGATATGGTCCAGGTCGCCACGGCGCGCCACCAGCTCGCGCATCACCGGGAAGAACTCTTCCTGCACGGTGCAGCACAGGCAGCCGTTGGCCAGCTCGAAAACGCGGCCGTTGGCCTCCTCCTCGCTGCAGCCGATGGAGCACTGCCTGAGGATTTCGCCATCGATGCCCAGCTCGCCGAACTCGTTGACGATCACCGCGATACGGCGCCCTTCGGCATGGGCCAACAGGTGACGCAGCAGGGTGGTTTTGCCGGCACCGAGAAAACCGGTGACGATGGTGACAGGCAGTTTGGCGAGGGTTTTCATGAAGGGCCCCGTGGCGTCGTTAAGTTCGGCGGACGGGTACGCGCAGGCGGGCACGCAGGGGCGCGCTGGCCGCGTCGGATCACCCCGTCCGAGCAAATGGCTGGTCAGTCGAGGCAGGTCTCCTGGCTCACGGTCTGCGCGTTGCGCGTCCTTCACCTTCCCGCCAAAGGCAGTGGTGTATTGAAGGGTTTAAGACCGTTCACAGTTGCGGGGGCAGCCAGGGCATCGACCCTGTTCCCTCTTAGCTCCCCGGCCGCACGCCGGGAAGAACCTCGAAAGCGAGAAGGCTACGCAGGCCGTGGCGGCCGGTCAATCGCGGTTGACCGGTGGAATGCGCCATGGTGAGCTACGCCGCTGCACAGCACGAGCGCCCTTGATGATGCCAAGCCCCTCGAATCCCGGTCCTGACGCCTCGCCCATGGTGGTAGCCGGGCTGGGTTGCAGGCGCGATTGCCCCCGGCAAGACTTGCTCGCCCTGCTCATCCACAGCCTGGCCCAGCATGAGCTGACTGTGGATAACCTCGCTGGATTGGCCAGCATCGCCCACAAGCGTGACGAACCGGGGCTGCGTGAACTGGCCATGCACCTGAATCTGGAGCTGACATTCTTCACCCCGGAAGCGCTCGCGCTCTACCAGCCGGAGAAAGCCGGCAGCCCCCTCATCCGATCCATAACGGGCAGCCCCGCTGTAGCGGAACCCTGCGCCCTGGCTCTGGCCACGCGACTGGGCACGGCAGCCCGCCTGCTGGGCGATAAAACCTATACGGCCAACGCCACCTGTGCGTTGGCAACATTTTCAATAACTTGAGCATCTAGCCTTGGATTATTTCGAAAGCGTTATCAAGACTTTGCTTGAAGGTGAAGGGTATTGGGTTCGGCAATCATTCAAGGTCAACCTGACCAAGGAGGAAAAACGGCAGGTGGGTAAGCACTCCATTCCACGCCCGGAAATTGACCTTCTCGCTTACAAGCCCAGCGAAAATAGACTTCTTGCCTTTGAAGCAAAATCCTTTCTCGACTCCCCCGGCGTCAGGCTGTCATGCCTTAGCGAGAACCATGACATTCCTGAAGGCAAGTACAAACTGTTTACTTGCGAAAATTACAGGTCGATCGTTTTCCAACGGCTCAGACAGGATCTAATAGATTGCGGAATGGGCGACCGGACTACCGAAATTGTTCTGGGACTCGCTGCCGGTAAGGTCTATCAATCCAAGAATGCCGAAATCCAGGAGTTGTTCTCTCGAAACGGATGGCTGTTCTGGTCACCGGAAGATATTCGCAACAAAGTGATCGCACTAGCCGAGCGCGGCTATGAAAACGAGCCCGCAATCATCACGGCCAAAATCCTGATGCGCCAAGCATGAACAGAGCAAACCCCTCCTCCTGACAAGGCATGCCTCATGACCGTCTACTTCATCGGCGCCGGCCCCGGCGACCCCGAGCTGATCACCGTCAAGGGCCAGCGTCTGATCCGTTCGTGCCCGGTCATTCTGTATGCCGGCTCACTGGTGCCCGAGGCAGTTATTGCAGGCAATAGCGCCGAACAGCTGGTCAACACTGCCGAACTTCACCTTGGCGAGATCATCGAACTGCTGCGTCAAGCCCATGAGCGTGGCCAGGACGTGGCCCGCGTGCACTCCGGCGACCCGTCGCTGTACGGCGCCATCGGCGAGCAGATTCGCGAGCTGCGTGCCCTCGATATTCCCTTCGAGATCGTCCCCGGCGTCACCGCCACCGCTGCCTGCGCGGCGTTGCTGGAATGCGAACTGACCCTGCCGGGCGTCGCCCAGACCGTAATCCTCACCCGTTACGGCACCACCTCGCCGATGCCCGAAGGCGAGCAACTGCACGACCTGGCGCGGCACCGTGCAACCATGGCCATCCACCTCGGCGTGCGCCAGTTGCCGGCCATAGTCGCCGAACTGCTGCCGCACTACGGCGCCGACTGCCCCATCGCGGTTATCCACAGAGCCAGCTGGCCGGATCAGGACTGGGTACTGGGCACCCTCGCCGATATCCAGGAGAAGGTCGCCGCCAAGGACTTCCGCCGTACGGCGCTGATTCTGGTCGGCCGCGTGCTCGATCCCGGCGCCTTCGCCGAATCGGCGCTGTACGACGCGGCGCATCGCCACCTCTACCGTCCCGGCATCGCTTGAGTGTGGCGAGAAACCGTACAGAGCGCTGAAGGCCTTGCCATACAAGGCCTACGTAGCCTTATCAACAGGATAGAAAGCCTGTTATCCAAGTGCTCTGTGGATAATGGCTACACGGGCGAGCAGTTTCTGTACAAGTCTCTGAAAGCCCCTACCTATAAGGGCTTTAGCCAGGTATCACAAGGATATCCACAGGTTGGTCCACGGCAACTGTGAGCAACTACTCAGAGCTGCACCTCGACCCGCTTGATACCCAGGCTTCGCAATTCCGGCATCAATTCATCCAGGCTGGCGAAGGTCTCGACCTGGTCGGCCTCATCCACCAGAAAGAAGCTACGACCCGCATCTTTCTTGAAAAATACGATCCACTCAGCGGTATTGGCCGGGTTGGGCATGACCTGGGTGTCGAACACAACCCCTTCGGTCGTTCTGCGTTTCACATCGCTACGCTTCATCCTCTCTCCTGTTCCAGCGTGACTCATATGATCCGACTGCCCGCATTAGCAGCCTGTCAGGCAGCGGATACGGCTCCTAGTGTAAAGGATGAAGCGTGCACGGCCTGCCGCCTAATAATCGGGAAGTGATATCAGGCCCGTATTTATATATGATTCATATACGAAACATATATGAGGAGATTTTCATGGGCATCGTCAATATCGATGACGAGCTGCACGAGCAAATTCGCAGGGCGAGCAGCGTGTCTGGCCGTTCTATCAATGCCCAGGCGGGTTTCTGGATTCGCATCGGCATGCTCTGCGAGATGAACCCCACGCTGAGCTTCAACGAGGTGATCGCAGCCGAGATGCGTGCAGCCGGCGTGGTGGCTCCGCCAAGAATGGCGGACGCCTCATGAGCAAGACGCCGCAACAGATCGCCCTGATGGCGGAGTCCGGCAGGTTGCTGGCGTCCGTGTTCGGCTACCTGGATCGCCTGGATCTGCTGGGCATGTCCACTCTGCAGGTCAATGACCTTGTGGATAACTACATCGTGGGCGAACTCAAGGCGCGCCCGGCGAGCAAGGGACAGTATGGTTTCGCCTACGCCATGAACACGTCACGCAACGAGGTGGTGTGCCATGGCGTACCCAGCGCCGACGATATCCTGCGCGACGGCGACCTGGTGAATTTCGACATCACCCTTGAAAAGAACGGCTACATCGCCGATTCGAGCAAGACCTACCTGATCGGCAAGGTATCGGAACAGGCGCGTCAACTGGCCCAGGTCACCTATGAGGCCATGTGCAAAGGCATCGAAGCCGTCAAACCCGGCGCCCGGCTCGGCGATATTGGTCACGCCATCGAACGGCATGCCCGTGCCCATCGCTACTCGGTGGTCAGGGAGTACTGCGGCCACGGCATCGGCCGGGAAATGCACGAACCACCCGAAGTGCTGCACTGGGGCAAAGCCGGCACCGGCCTGACGCTGCGCGAAGGCATGACCTTCACCATCGAACCCATGCTCAACCGGGGAACGGCGGATGTACGCACGCTGCGCGACGGCTGGACGGTGGTGACCTGCGACGGCCAGCTCTCGGCGCAATTCGAACACACCGTGGCGGTCACCCGCGACGGCGTTCGCATACTTACGCTGCGCCCCGAAGAGCGGCACCTGAGCGGGATTTCGGCGTGATA
>CAMPIF010000152.1 GCA_946886245.1 Ectopseudomonas composti
GGAGGGCATGAACGCTGGCATCGGCCCGTTGGTCAAACCCGAACCGTCGTCCTTCATCGCGCCAACCCTGACCTTTGGCGAGCGCCTGGACACCACCATCGCCGGCCTCGACGTGCAGTTTCTGCACGTGCCCAGCGAGGCGCCGGACGAGATCACTCTGTATCTGCCGGCCAACCGTGTGCTGATCAGCGCCGAGGTCGATCAGGGCCCGACCCTGCCGAACATCCACACGCTGCGCGGCACCCAGTTCCGCGATCCGGTGCAGTGGGTCGAGAGCCTGGACAAGCTGCGCGCCTACCAGGCCGAGTACATGGTGCCGCTGCATGGTCGGCCCGTCAGCGGCCAGGACAAGGTCGAGGAGGTGCTGCGCATGACCCGCGATGGCATCGCCTATATCCACGACCAGACCGTGCGCTGGATGAACAAGGGCCTGACGCCCGACGAGTTGGTGGAGAAGGTCAAACTGCCGCCGCATCTGGCCGGCTACACGCCCTACCTGCGCGAGTACTACGGCACGGTGAAACACAGCGTGCGGCAGATCTACAACGGTTACCTGGGCTGGTTCCAGGGTGACCCGGTAGACCTTGACCCGACGCCGCCACGGCAGCAGGCCGAACGCCTGATCGCCCTGGCCGGCGGTCGTGAAAAACTGCTGCTGGAAGCCGGCAATGCCTACCTCAAGGGCGACTACCAGTGGGCTGCCGAATTGTCCGGCTATGCCATTCGCGTCGACCACGAAGACATGCTGGCGCGCGAGATCAAGGCGCGCAGCTTCCGCAAACTGGGCTATGCCAGCATGAACATCAACTGGCGCAACTGGTACCTGATGAGCGCCATGGAGCTGGAGGGCAAGCTCGACGGTGACGTCATTCGCCAGCGTTCGGTGGAGATGCGCAAGGTCTTTCTCTCACCGGACATGGTGCGCAGCTTCACCCCGCAGAGTTTCCTGCAGAACTGGGTGAGTCGCATTGATCCGGAGAAGGCCGGCGATCTCGAGTTGACCCTGGGCTTCAGCTTCCCCGACGTGGACGAGCAATGGGCGCTGGAGGTTCGGCGCGGTGTCGCGCAGCTGCACAGGGGCATTCCCGAAGGCACCGCGTTGCGCCTGAGCATGGACAAGCGCTTCATGGAAACCCTGTTGACCGGTGAGGGTGGCCTGGTCAAGGGCGCGCTGCTCGGCGACGTGAAGGTCGACGGCAACCTGCTGGAGATTCGCCGCTTCCTCAACTGTTTCGACTTCAGCGACGAGGCGTTCGGCCTGACCCTGCGTTAGCGGTGCGAGAGGCCCCTGTAGGGTGCGCCATGCGCACCAGCCTTGCCGGGAAAGGCCCCGGTGTGCGCGGCGCACCCTACGGCGGCAGCGCGAGAGGCTTCGTGTAGGCTGCGGCGCGGCTGTGCTTGTATGCGCACTGGCTGCAGGCGCTATTCCACGAACAATTGCTGCACCACCGAGAAATCCTGCTTGCCCTTGCCCTGCTTGAGCAGCAGGCGGTAGAGCTGCAGCGCCAGGGCGCCCATCGGTGTGCTGTTGCCGCTGTGGCTGGCGGTTTCCTGGGCCAGGCCGAGGTCCTTGGCCATCAGTTCGGCCATGAAACCGCCGCTGTAGCCTTTCGATGCGGGGGCGTTTTCCATCACGCCGGGCCAGGGGTTGTACTTCTCCAGCGTCCAGTTGCCGCCGGAGCTCTGCCGCATGATCTCGGCCAGCACCGCCGGCTCCAGGCCGTTGGCGACGCCCATGGCCATGGCTTCTGCGGTGGCGATCATCTGCACGGCGAGCACCTGGTTGTTGCACACCTTGGCCACCTGGCCGGCGCCTTCGGGGCCGGCGTGGAAGATGTTCTTGCCCATGGCGGCGAGTATCGGTCTGGCCTTCTCCAGCGCTTCGGCTTCACCACCCACCATGAAGGTCAGGGTGCCGGCTGCCGCACCGCCGGTACCGCCGGATACCGGCGCATCGAGCAGAGCGATGCCGCGCTCGCGGGCGGCGGCGTGCACCTTGCGCGCCGACTCCGGGGCGATGGTCGAGCACTCGATCACCAGCGTGCCGGCGGGCAGCCGCGCCAGCAGGCCTTCATCGCCCAGGTACAAGCTTTCCACATGACGGCTGGCCGGCAGCATGCTGATCACTACCTGTGCCTGATCGATGGCGTCGGTGGCACTAGCGGCCGCCACGGCACCTTCGCCAGCCAGGGTGTCGACGGCGCTGCGCACCAGGTCGAAGACTGTCAGCGGATAGCCCGCCCTGAGCAGGTTGCGGGCCATGGGCAGGCCCATGTGGCCGAGGCCGATAAAGGCGGTTTGGGTCATGGCAGCTTTCCTTTCTCTTGGGGCGCTTCGCGCTTCGATTGTCATTGTTCGAGGATTGCGTGTGAGCTCTCCCGGAGTGCATCCGGGCTATATGTAGGGTGCGCCGTGCGCACCGAGTCGGCGCGGCATCCTAAAGGTCCGCCAACGGGTGTTCGCCCTCCCAGGCTGGCGCGAAGTGCGCTTCGACCACGGCGTCTGGGATTGCGGCCACGTCCGGCCAGTGCCAATGCGGCGTTTGATCTTTGTCGATCAGGCGGGCGCGCACGCCTTCGGGGAATTCCGGGTGGCGGCAGCAGTTCAGACTCATGGCGTATTCCATGCGAAACACCTCGGCCAGCGACAGGTGGCGGGCGCGGCGGATCTGCTGCCAGACCAGGTGCGCGGTCAGCGGGCAGCCATGGGTCAGGGTCCTGGCGGCGCGGGCGAGCTGGGCGTCGTCATCCGCTTGCAGTGCGCTGAGCGCGTGTACGGCAGCCGGCAGATCGGCGACGTCGAGCAGCTCATCGATACGCTCGCGGCGCGGCAACCATTGGGCCGCCGGCAGTTCGCCGCGCGCTTCGTTCTCCAGCGCGCGCAGCAGGCTGTGCAGTTGCAGGTCGGCTTGTTCGCGCCAGTTCAGTTGCACCAGACCTTCGAGCAGCGCCTCCTGCTGGTCGTCGCGCAGGCAGCGGTCGGCCAGGTTCAGGTCCAATGCATCGCGGGCATTGATGCTCGCAGCGGTGAGACCCAGGAACAGACCCAGGCGACCCGGCAGGCGGGCGAGGAACCAGCTACCGCCGACATCCGGGTACAGGCCGATGTTGATTTCCGGCATGCCCAGGCGGCTGCTCGGGGTGACGATGCGGATGCCGGCGCCCTGCATCAGGCCCATGCCGCCACCCAGCACGTGGCCATGGGCCCAGCAGATCAAGGGCTTGGGGTAGGTGTGGATGCGATGGTCGAGGCGATATTCGTCGGCGAAGAAGCGTCGTGCCAGGGCCGGTATTTCGCCTGGCTGTTCGCGACACTGATTGACCAGTTGCACCACATCGCCGCCGGCACAGAAGGCCTTGGGGCCGTTGCCGCGCAGCATCACGCAGGCGATGGTCGAGTCTTCTGCCCAGGCCTTCAGGCGTTCGTCGAGTGCTTCGATCATCGGCAGGGAGAGCGCGTTGAGGCTCTTCTCCGCGTCCAGGCTGGCGATGCCGATGCGGTAGCCGTGCAGGCTGGGGCGTTCTTCGAATTGCAGGTTCATATAGGTTTCCAGCGTGGTGCGGGGCGGTTCTGGTGGATGTAAAAAGCGACATCCACCCTACGGGCCTGGCCGATTGCGGTGCGCACGGCGCACCCTACGATGCCGCGGATCATTTGTTGCGCCACTGCGGGTCGCGTTTTTCCAGAAAGGCGTTGACTCCTTCGCGGGTGTCGTCGGCATCGAACAGGTCGACGAAGCGCTCGCGTTCTTCCGGCAACCAGGTGTTGGAGCCACGCTCGCGAGCGCCCTGGATCAGCGGCTTGATGGTGCGTACCGCCACCGGGCTTTGCCGCGCCACCTTGGATGCCAGCAGCAGGGCGGTGCCGCGTGCTTCGCCAGTGTCCACCACCTGCTCGACCAGGCCGATGCGCAGGGCGGTTTCGGCGTCGATGCGTTCGCCGCAGAGGATCATGCGCTTGGCCCAGCCTTCGCCTACCAGCCAGGGCAGGGCCTGGGTGCCACCGGCGCAGGGCAACAGGCCCACGGCGGCTTCCGGCAGGGCCATCTGTGCCTGGCGTTCGGCGATGCGGATGTCGCAGGCCAGCGCGCACTCCAGGCCGCCGCCCATGGCGTAGCCGTTGATCGCGGCTATGGACACGCCGCGAAAGTCGCGCAGGGTCTCGAAGGCCTCACCGAAGCGTCGGGCCATCTCACGGGCACGCGCCTTGTCGCCATCGGCGAACATGTTCAGGTCGGCGCCGGCGGAAAAGAACTTCGGCCCCTGGCCGGTCACCACCAGGGCGTAGACCTCGTCGTCACGGTTGAGATGCTCGACCACCTGCTTGAGACCGATCAGCGAGTCGCGGTCCCAGGTGTTGGCAGGCGGATGATTGATGGTGATCAGCGCAGTGTGGCCGTGCTTCTCCACGGTGAGCTTGTGGGTCAGGTCGAAGATGCCGGATTTATAGGTTTCGATGGCGGTGCTCATAGCGGTCCTCGTCAATTTTCGCCCCTCACCCATTGATGGGCGAGGGGCGGGGGAGGGGGGAACGGTTACAACAGGCGATCGAGCATGCCACCCTGCAGGAGCAGGCGGCGGGCGACGATCACCCGCATGATCTCGTTGGTGCCTTCCAGTATCTGGTGCACGCGGGCGTCGCGTACCCAGCGCTCCAGCGGATAGTCATTCAGATAGCCGTAGCCACCGTGCAGTTGCAGCGCTTCGTTGCACAGGTCGAAGCACTGGTCGGTGGCGAAGCGCTTGGCCATGGCGCAGTACAGGCTGGCTTCGCCATGCCCCAGATCGAGCTTGTGCGCAGCCAGGCGCACCATCTGCCGGCTGGCGGTCAGGGCGGTGAGCATGTCGGCCAGCTTGAATTGCAGGGCCTGGAACTGGCTGAGCGGCTTGCCGAACTGCTTGCGTTCTTCCACGTAGCGCAGGCTCTGCTGCAGCGCTGCCTGGGCCGCACCGAGCGAGCAACTGGCGATATTGATGCGCCCGCCATCGAGGCCCTTCATGGCGTAGACGAAACCTTCACCTTCCGGGCCGATGCGGTGGCTGGCAGGAATGCGCACGCCTTCGAAGCTGATGGTGCGTGTCGGCTGCGCTTTCCAGCCCATCTTGTCTTCGTTGCGTCCGTAGCGCACGCCGGGTGCATCGGCGGGTACCAGAAAGCAGGAAACACCTTTGGCACCATCCTCGCCGGTACGCGCCATGACGATCAGTACCTGCGTGCTTCCCGCACCGGAAATGAAGCACTTGCTGCCGTCGATCACGTAGTCGCTGCCGTCGCGCCGCGCGCGGGTTCTCAGGTTGGCAGCGTCGGAGCCGGCGTCCGGTTCGGTCAGGCAGTAGGAGGCCAGCAACTGGCCGTTGATCAGTCCCGGCAACCAGGCATCCTTCAGCGCCTGGTCAGCGAAGCTGGCGAGCATCCAGGTGGCCATGTTGTGGATGGTCAGGTAGGCGGTGGTGGCCACGCAGCCGGCCGCCAGTTGTTCGAAAATCAGTGAGCTGGACAGCCTGGACAGGCCCAGGCCGCCATCTTCTTCGCGCAGATACAGGGCCAGGTAGCCCTGTTCGGCAGCGCGGCGAATCACCTCGACAGGGAAGTGCTGTTCGCGATCCCACTCGGCGGCGTGGGGTGTCAGCTCCCGCGCGGCGAAGGCGCGGGCGCTGTCGGTCAGCAGGCGTTGTTCATCACTGAGTTCGAAGTCCATGGCATCTCATTGCAAGGTCAGGGGTTGGTCGCCGGCGCGGCGTTCGGCCTGCCACTCGGCGAGGTTGGGCAGCGCGCTGCTGGCATCGAGGCGGTCGACGATTTCGAAGTAGTCCTGCTTGAGCGGGTCCTTGAGCACCTCGTCGCGCGGCTTGACCTTGACCGCGTAGACCGTCTGCAGGTTCTGATGGTCGAAGGTACGCCATTGCTGCTCGTCCTTGAGCAAGGTGTAGCTGTGGCCTTCCAGCGCCTTGATCAGCGCTTCGCTGTCGAGGCTCCTGGCTCGCGTGGCGGCGTCGGCCCATTGCTGGACGATGCTGTAGGCCGATGCGGCAGAGCTGGAGGGGTACATCTCGTAGCGGGTCTTGAAGGCTTCGACGAAGGCTTCGCCGCGAGCGGATTTTTCCAGCGCCGGCACACGCCAGGTCCAGGGCTCGGTGCCAATCACGCCCTGCATCAGGTCGGGGCCGGCCTGTTCGACCATGCTCTGGGTCAGGTTCGGCGCGACGATCTGCATGCGTTCGGTCAGGCCCAGGTCCTTGGCGATGCGCATGGCGCGCACCAGATCTTCGCCGAACAGCACCAGGGCGAGGATCTCGGCGTTGCTGGCGGCGGCCTGGGTCAGCGCGTCCTGATAGTCAGCCAGGCGCGCACCCGGGAAGGGGATGCGCAGGCTGGTGTGCCGTGCGGTATCGTCGGTGGCCGTGGCCTGACGCAGCGAGGCCTCGGTGGTGTGGCCCCAGGTGTAGTCGGAGGTGACGTAGAAGTAGCGCTTGTTCGGCAAGGTCTTGCTCAGGTACTGGCCGAGCACCCGGGCGCTCATCCAGGCGTTGTTGCACTCGCGGAACATGTAGCGGTGGCCATCCTTGCCCGTGGTGTCATTGGAGTAGGTGAGGGTGCCGAAGTACAGCAGACCGTGCTGCTTGGCGCGCTTGCCTGCGGCGATGGCGACCGCGCTGGAGGAGCCACCGAAGAGCATCGCCGCGCCCTCGGCGGCCAGCTTGTCGACGTTCTTCTCTGCCTTGGCCGGACGCGAGGCGGTGTCCTTGCTGGACAGGCGCAAAGGTCTGCCCAGCACACCGCCCGTTGCGTTGATTTCGTCGATGGCCAGCAGGGCTCCACGCATCTGCGCCAATCCCTCCTCCTTGTATGGTCCGGTGCGCGGGTAATTGAGGCCGAGGGTGATCGGCTCGGCAGCCTGCGCACAGGCGGTAAGTGCGGCCCACAGGGCCAGCGTGGTGGACAGTTGGCGCATTGCAGTTCTCCTTGTTTTTGTTCTGCTGAGAACAGTTTTACGCCGCTCGTCCAGTTCGAGTGATCGTCTATTAGTCTAAGAAACTGTCACCCGCTTCTCATTTCAGCTGAATAGTCATGTTCGGGCCCTCGCCGAGCGGCGTGTCGTCGAACCAGCGGCTGGTCACCGTCTTGGTTTCGCTATAGAAACGCACCGCCTGTTTGCCGTAGGCATGCAGGTCGCCATAGAACGAGCCCTTCCAGCCGGTGAAGGAGAAGAACGGCAGCGGCACCGGAATCGGCACGTTGATGCCCACCTGGCCGACTTCAATCGCGTGCTGGAAATGCCGCGCAGCGCCGCCGGAGCGGGTGAACAGGCTGGTGCCGTTGCCGTAGGGGCTGGCGTTGACCAGTTCGATGGCTTCTTCCAGGGTCGCCACCTCCATGCACACCAGCACCGGGCCGAAGATCTCCTCGCGGTACAGGCCCATCTTCGTCGTCACGCCACGGAACAGTGTCGGTCCGACCCAGTTACCGTTCGGGTAGCCGTCCACCGTGCAGTGCGAGCCGTCGAGCAGGCAGTCGGCGCCTTCGGCCTTGCCTTGCTCTATCAGGCGCAGTACGCGCTGGCGCGCCTGTGGGCTGATCAGCGGACCATAGGCGGCACCGCTGTCCTGCCAGTGACCAGGGCGCAGCTCGGCCATTTGCTTGGCCAGCTCGTCGATCCACTGTTTCGATTCGCCGACGAACACCGCTACGCTGATCGCCATGCAGCGCTGCCCGGCCGCGCCGCAACTGGCGCCGAGCAGGTTGCTGAGCACTTGATCCTTGGGTGCGTCCGGCATGATCACCATATGGTTCTTGGCCCCGGCGAAGGCCTGCACGCGTTTCAGATGCTGAGTGCCGGTGCGATAGACATGCTGGCCTACCGTCACCGAACCGACGAAGGACACCGCGCGCACCAGTGGATGCACCAGCAGCGCATCGACCTGCTCGCGCCCGCCATGCAGCACCTGCAGCACGCCGGCCGGTGCGCCAGCTTCGAGGAACAGTTCGGCCAGGCGATTGGGCGTCATCGGGTCCTGTTCCGAGGGTTTGAGAATGAAGGTGTTGCCGCAGGCGATGGCCAGCGGAAACATCCACAGCGGGATCATCGCCGGGAAGTTGAACGGGGTGATGCCGACGCACACGCCCAATGGCTGGACCCAACTGGCGGTGTCGATCTCGCGGGCGACGTTCTCCACCGTCTCGCCCATCATCAGGCTGGCGATGTTGGCGGCATGCTCGGCCACTTCGATACCGCGCCAGACGTCGCCCTTGGCATCGGCGAAGGTCTTGCCGGTTTCCGCCGCGAGAATCTGTGCCAGCTCGTCGTGATGCTCCTTGAGCAGATGCTGGTAACGCAGCATCAGGCGGGCGCGCTCCGATACCGGTACTTCGCGCCAGGCGAGGAAGGCTTTCTGCGCGCCGTTGACTGCGGCTTCGATTTCCTCGGCAGTGGCCTTGGGGGCGAGGGCGATCACGTCCTGGGTGGCCGGGTCGGTGACGTCGATCAGCTCATGGGCCTGGCTGGTTTGCCAGTGACCGTCGATCAGTTGCGGTAGCGTGCGGGGCATGGTCGCCTCCTGTTGTTCTTGTATGGGCTTCTTTATAGCCACTCGCTGCCGCTTTGTGGATTGACGATCTTGGTCTGGGGATGGACGATCTTGTCATTCGCTTGGAAGAGCAGAGGTGGGCAAGTGGGGATGCGGGTGGAAACCTCCAATTGGCCGTTGCCCGTTGGTGGGCAGCGCTTCATCAAGCCGCCGGGCCTGCGCCTTCTGGTGGCACGCGATCCGTTGAGCGGTGGGTGCTATCCCTTGGCCATGGTGTTTTACCCCGATGGCCAAGGG
>CAMPIF010000153.1 GCA_946886245.1 Ectopseudomonas composti
CGCCGCCACCAACCCGCAGTTCTGCAACGTGCTGGATACCGACCTGGGCGCGTTCCAGAAAACCGTCGACGTCAATATCCGCGGCTACTACTTCATGTCCATCGAAGGCGGCAAACTGATGAAAGCAGGCGGTGGTGGCTCGATCATCAACGTCGCCTCGATCAACGGCGTCTCCCCGGGGGAATTCCAGGGCATCTACTCGGTGACCAAGGCCGCGGTGATCAGCATGACCAAGGTGTTCGCCAAGGAGTGCGCGCAGTTCGGCATTCGCTGCAACGCTCTGCTGCCAGGCCTGACCGACACCAAGTTCGCCTCGGCACTGACCAAGAATGACGCCATCCTCAAGCATGCCCTGCAGCGCATCCCGCTCAAGCGCGTGGCCGATCCGAGCGAGATGGCCGGCGCGGTGCTGTACCTGGCCAGCGAAGCGTCCAGCTATACCACCGGCGTGGCACTGAACGTGGACGGCGGCTTTCTTTCCTGAGACCAAAAGCCATGAACGACAAAGGCACCCGAGGGTGCCTTTGTCGTAAGCAGGATAGGCCGAACGCAGCGCAATTGTAGAGTGGCCGGGCGGCCCACCAATCACTATTGATGTGGGCTGAAGCCCACCCTACATCACCGACGCAAACGCCAACTTCGCCCCCTCTCCCGCCCTTCGGGCACCCTCTCCCATGAATGGGAGAGGGTCATCAGATGGCCGCAAGCGGCCGCTACCAGTCTTTCAGCGCGGCTTCGGCGGCGGGATTCATGGGTTCGGCCAGCAGGCCGGTCGGCGTCAGGCTGACACTGTAGACGGCATCGGCGGCAATCGGCAGGTAGGTGACGCGCAATGCCTGCGGGTCGAACAGCAGCAGATCACGCTGGCTCAGGCGCAACCAGCGCCACAGGTCCACGCCGTAGGGACTTTCGGCCAACTGCACGCGACCATGTTGCGCCAACGCCTGCTGTTCGATGGCCAGAAAACGCCCGGACAGACGCTCAAGGCGGTAACCCGGTTCAAGGCCTATCAGCTCGGCCAGGCCTTTCCAGCGAATCAGGCGACCGTCGAGTTGCCACATGTCGCCCTCGAGCGTGACCGTACGCTCGCGCCCCCCTTCGAGCAGCGTCACCTGATAACGCTGCGGGCCATCGGCCTTGAAACTCAGCGTCACCAGCGGCTTGCCCGGCTGCAGCGGCTCGTAGGCATACAGGTCGTAAGCCACCAGACCAACCAGGCCGGCCAGGGCGAGAAATGCCAGACCACAGGTGCCACGCAACCAGCCGAGGAACCAGCCCGTATTGAGCAGAATGCGCAATGCCACCAGCAGCGCCAATACGGCCAACAGCGCCACGGCCCAGGCCAACCCGTCGTATTGCATCGATTGCGTTCCTTCTCTGACGAAATCCCGGCATTATGCGCAGCTCTCTCCACGACGAACAGCCGGCAGGCTGCGCACTCGCCCACAAGTCGACACTTTATATGCCATTCGCTCTCGAGCTCGCCATCGATCCCGGCACGCTAGCCATTCTCGCCTTGGTCGCTTTCATCGCCGGCTTCATCGACGCCATTGCCGGCGGCGGCGGCCTGCTGACCATCCCTGCCCTGCTTACCGCAGGTTTGCCGCCACATCTGGTGCTCGGCACCAACAAGCTGTGCGCCACCTTCGGCTCTGGCACCGCGGCCTTGACGTTCTACCGGCGCAAACTGTTCGACCCCAAGCAATGGCGCAACGCTTTGCTGGCGACCCTGATCGGCGCCCTGCTCGGCGCCGTCATCGCACACTGGATGCCGGCCGCCTGGCTCAACCAGATGCTACCGGTGATCGTCTTCGCCTGCGGTATTTACCTGCTGTTCGGACGCATGCCAGAAGCGCCGGCCGAACACGACCTGCCGATCGCGCGCGGCCGGCAATGGCCTCAAGGGCTTGGCCTGGGACTCTACGATGGGGTGGCCGGCCCTGGCACCGGCGCGTTCTGGACGGTCAGCAGCCTGCTCATGTACCCACTCGATCTGGTGCGCGCCAGCGGTGTGGCGCGCACCATGAACTTCGTCAGCAACGCGGCGGCGCTGGCCGTGTTCATCGCCTTCGGTCAGGTCGCCTGGGTGCTCGGCCTGACCATGGGCGCCGCGTTGATGGTCGGCGCCTTTCTCGGTGCACGCACGGCGATCAAGGGCGGTTCGAAATTCATCCGCCCGGTGTTCATTACGGTGGTATTGGCATTGACCGCACGCCTGGTCTGGCAGCACTGGTTTGGCTGATTCCGGCGGGCCACGCGGGGTCGTGCTGGAGCGGCTCTAGGCTGGCAGCGTCGGCTCAGGCAAGCCAAGACGACGCGCAACGTAAAGATCGATCAGATGGCGAGCGATGGAGCGCGACGCTGGCAACGGCGGCAAGTCATCGACACGGAACCAGCGCGCATCCTCGATCTCGTCTTCCTGCATGACGATCTCGCCACCGGCGTACTCGGCGTGAAAGCCCAGCATCAACGAATGCGGAAACGGCCAGCCCTGGCTACCGATGTACTGCAGGTTGCGCACCTCGACGCCGACCTCCTCACGCACCTCGCGTGCGACGCAATGCTCCACCGACTCGCCCGGCTCGACGAACCCGGCCAGGGTGCTGTAGACCCCAGTGACGAACCGCGGCGAACGCGCCAGGAGTATCTCGTCGCCCCGTGTGACCAGCACGATCATGCTCGGAGAGATGCGCGGATAGTGCTGCGATTCACAGCTGTCACAACGCATCGCCCGCTCACCTGGCAGTTGCCGGGTCGGTGCACCGCAACTGCCGCAAAAACGATGTTCGGCGTACCAGGTGCCTATCTGCGCAGCGTAGGCCAGCATGCGGAAGGTTTCTGCTTCCCCCTGCAGCATGAACTGACGCAGGCTCTGCCAACTGCAGCCCTCCAGCGTCGCCGTGGGCTTGAGCTGCAGCAGGTAGACGGCATCCTCGCCGAAATGACCGATGCCCTGCTCGCCGAGAATCGGCAGGTCCTGGCGCTTGACCCAATCGCGCGGGAACAGCACGCCATTGCTGTCGGCAAGAAAGTGCTGCTGGTTGTAGAGCAGCGCCCAGCCACCGGGCTGGGCAGGGTCGAGGAAGGTATTGCGCCAGACCATCAGGCCGCCACCGGCATGCCCAGTGCCTTGACGCTTTCTTCAGCCAGGTCGAGCACGCTGGGACGGGTTTCAGGACGCATCACCGCGCCCGCTTCCAGGTAGTACTCGAGGCTGCTCAGGGCATCAGCCAGGGTTTCCAGCATCTGCTCCGACGGCATTTGCGCGGACTCGAGCATACGCGCCTGGATATAGTCGGCACAGGCACCGACCAGCATCGCGGCTCGGCGCTGCTCGAGGAACCACAAGCCGCCCCGCACGGCCTGCAGGCTGAACGGCACATTGGACAAATGCATCTTGTCGCCAGCCGACTCCAGATATGCAGTGATCGCGCGCTTGGCCAGGGCCAGGCCGGCCTGGGCCTCGTCGACCACGACGATACGGGCTTCATTGAGCTGATGCGTGGCAAAAGAGTCGGCCTCATTGCCCGGCTCGACGGCAGCCGGCCTGATGTCGCGACCTTCGCCACGTTCCAGGCTGGCCACCATGCCTTCGACATAGAGCACGGCATCGGCCAGCTTGTGCAGTTGCTCGGCCTGTGGCGGCGTATCCTCGCTCCAGGCGGCAACCAACGGCAGCTGCGCGCCGAGCGAGTTGCCGGCAGAGTTCAGGCCGACCATGCCCAGGGTCTTGGCCAGCTTGCCCAGTAACGCATGCAGGGTGCCCAAGGTTTCGCCTTGCAAGGTGCCGCGTTCGAGCAGGTCGAGCATGTCCTTGACGCTGGCCAGCTCTTCGCGAATCGCCGTGGACAACGAACGCATCACCGCCTGGCCCGGCCCGGCCAGACGCCGGTATTCCTCTTCCAGCAGGTGATCGGTGAACGGCAGCGGCGCGAGACCGAATACGTCGCGCATGGCACTGGTGTGCGGACCATGGCTGTCGGCGAGCGCGACCAGATACAGCAACTCTTTGAGCAGGCTGCGCGGCGCTTCGTACTGCGGGTTGCCGAGCATCAGCTTGAGCTCGCGATCCAGCCGCGAGAACAACTGTTTGCGCGACTTGCGCGGCAGCAGCTGGCCATCGCACTGGGCCTCGATGGCGGCGGCACCAATCCAGCACATGCGCCCACGCGGCTCGTTGGCGAACAGGCTGTCCAGGCGCGCCATGGCGCGCACCATCAGCTTGAGGCTGGCCTGCGGATTCTGCTCACGGATGAAGCCCAGCAGCCCGACCTGATACATGTGACGCAGGCGCTTGCCTTCGCTCAGCTTCGCCGCGCCATCGAGTGGTTGGGTAGCCGTGTGCGGTCGAGCATGATCGAGGCGGACGCTGAAGAAGAAACTTTCCGGCAGCGGCTGCTGCGCGCCGGCCTGACGCAAGTCGTTGATCGCCGGCAGCAACAGCTCGGGCATTTCCTGGCGATGGGCATCGACGTTTTCCAGATAACGGCGCAGCACATGCAGGGCATTGCTCAGTGCCGAGAGCTGCGCATCGCGCTCCTCACCAGCGCCGGCGGGAATATCAGTGGCCTGATCCAGCACTTCCTGAGCCAGCAACTCGGCGCCGGCCAGCTCGATCAGGTTGAGCGTGCCGCGAACCTGATGCAGGCTTTCCACCGCCTGCTGCAACAGGCTGCCGTTGTGCCGCTCGGCGATGAAATGCTCCAGGCTCTGCTCGGCCTCTTCCATGGTGACGAACAGCTCGTCGCGCACCAGATTCAGGGATGTGGCTCCACTTACCATGCTCTAGGCCTCGCAGCGAACATCAGCGAATACGGCATCAGTCGGCGAACTCCGGCTTCTGCTTGGTCATGTGCGCCGCCATGGCCAGGCGCAAGTCTTCCGACTGCAGCATGGCGGCATTCCAGGTAGCGATGTATTCAAGGCCATCATCGACCCGGTGATCGCGCATATAGCGAATCATTTCCTTGGTTCCACGCACGGCAATCGGCGACTTGGCGGCGATTTGTGCAGCGATCTCCATCACCCCGGCCAGCAGCGCCTCGTGATTGTCGTAGGTGCGATTGACCAGGCCGATGCGCGCCGCCTCGTTACCGTCGATGGTGCGCCCGGTGAAGGCCAGCTCTCGCATCATGCCGTCGCCGATGATGCGCGGCAGGCGCTGCAGGGTGCCGACGTCAGCGGCCATACCCATGTCGATTTCCTTGATCGAGAACTGCGCATCGACGCTGGAATAACGCATGTCGCAGGCGCTGATCAGGTCGATGGCGCCGCCAATGCAGTAACCCTGAATGGCAGCCAGCACTGGCTTGCGGCAGTTGTCGACGGCGTTGAAGGAAGCTTGCAGCTCGAGAATCTTGCGGCGCAGCGCCGAGGCATTGCGGCCAACGTCCTTGCCCAGCTGGGCACCGACCGAGGCCAGCAGCATCAGGTCGATACCCGAAGAGAAGTGTTTGCCGGCACCGGAGAGCACCACGACACGAACTGCATCGTTGTCATCGACCCACTGGAAGATCTCGATGATCTCGCGCCAGAAGTCGGCATTCATTGCGTTGACTTTGTCGGGACGGTTGATCTGCACATGGGCGATCTTGTCCGCCAGCTCGACGCGGAAGGCTTTGTAGTCGGACATGGCAGGCATCCTCAGCCGCGGCTCGGCAGCACAGTAACAATTTTGTGATTAATAACCGAGCAACTATAACAAGCGCGTCATAAAAGTCGATGCTTGCCACTGTGACGCAGGGCACGCCCCGGACGTTAACAACCGCTTTGAGTATCACGGATAAGGGCTTGATCTACCGAGAGTCTTGCCCTCGGCAGTCACCTCGTCAATTCACTCCACGAGACAGTCCACGCAATAGTGCCCCGCCTCGGTCTGCAAGCCGTGTACATCGATATCGAAGCCGGGGAAGGCCTGGTCGAAGGTCCGTGCGAAGGCCAGGTAGTCGAGAATCGAACGAGTGGCGGCAGTGAAGCGCTCGCCCGGCATGATCAAGGGAATGCCCGGCGGGTAAGGCACCAGCATCACCGCAGCGATACGTCCCAGCAACTGGTCGATGGGCACCGCCTCGACCTCGCCGCGCACCAGACGGTCATAGGCATCGGCAGGCTTGATCGCCAGCTCGGGCAGCGCCGTGTACATGCTTTTCAGCGCCTTGGCCGTGGCGTTTTCGCGGTAGCAGCCATGCAGCGCGTCGCACAGATCCCGCAAGCCCATGCCCTGGTAGCGTCCACCGCCCGCGTGGGCGATGCAGGGCAGCACGTCGATCAGCGGCAGGTTGGCATCGTAGCTGCGCTTGAACTCCAGCAGCTCGGTCAGCAGCGTGCTCCATTTGCCCTTGGTGATGCCCATGGAGAACAGCACCAGGAAGGAGTACAGGCCAGTCTTCTCCACCACCAGGCCGCGCTCCCAGAGGAACTTACTGACCACCGCTGCGGGAATCCCCTGCTGCTCCAGTTTGCCGGCCGCATTGAGGCCAGGCATCACCAACGTGACCTTGATCGGATCGAGCAGCACATAGTCATCGGCCACTTCACCGAAGCCATGCCAATCAGCGTCCGGCTGCAACACCCAGTCGGAAGTCGTCAGGCTGTCGGCGCCACCGGCCTCAGCCGGCTGCCAGATGCTGAACCACCAGTCCTCGGCGCTCAGGTTGCGCCGTACATTGGCCAGTGCCCGGCGGAAGCTCAGCGCCTCGTCGAAGGTTTCCTGGATCAGCGAACGCCCTGCCGGCCCCTCCATCATCGCCGAGGCCACATCCAGCGAGGCGATGATGCCGTACTGTGGCGATGTGGAGATGTGCATCATGAAGGCTTCGTTGAAACGGTCACGATCCAGCTGCCGCTGCCCACCGTCCTGCACGTGAATCATCGAGGCCTGGCTGAAGGCCGCCAGCAGCTTGTGCGTCGAATGGGTGGTGAACACCAGTGGCGAGCGCTCGTCGTAGCGGGTGCCCATGCCGTAGCGGCCCGCATAGAACTCGTGGAAGGCGGCGTAGGCATACCAGGCCTCGTCGAAGTGCAGCACCTCGACCGAATCACCCAACGCCTGCTTGACCATTTCGGCGTTGTAGCAGAGCCCGTCGTAGGTCGAGTTGGTCACCACCGCCAGCTTGACCTTGGGCGCACGGCCTCGTGCCAGCGGGCTGGCGTCGATCTTGGCCTGAATCGACTCTTTGCTGAACTCACTCAAAGGAATCGGCCCGATGATCCCCAGCTCGTTGCGTTCCGGGCACAGATAAAGCGGAATCGCACCGGTCATGATGATCGAGTGCAGGATCGACTTGTGGCAGTTGCGGTCCACCAGCACCAGGTCGTCGCGACCGACCATCGAATGCCAGACGATCTTGTTCGCCGTCGAGGTGCCGTTGATCACGAAGAAGGTATGGTCGGCGCCGAAGTTGCGCGCGGCGCGTGCCTCGGCCTCGGCCAGCGGGCCGGTGTGATCGAGCAGTGAGCCCAGTTCCGGCACAGAGACGGACAGGTCCGAGCGCAGCGTGTTCTCACCGAAGAACTGGTGAAAGGCCTGGCCCACCGGACTCTTGCGATAGGCCACGCCGCCGCCATGACCCGGCGTGTGCCAGGAATAGTTGGACTGCGCGGTGTGCTGAACCAGCGCCTTGAAGAACGGCGGCAGCAGGCCGTCGAGGTAGTTGTGCGCCGCACGCGCCACCTGCCGCGCCAGGAAGGACACGGTGTCTTCGTAGAGATAGAGGATGCCGCGCAGGTGGTTGAGATCGGCCATGGCCTCGGCCGGCGCGTTTTCGATGGTGACCTGCTCGCCCAGGGCGAAGATCGGCAACTGCGGCGCACGCACTCGCGCCACACGGATCAGCTCGACCATGTCCTGCAGCAGGCGACTGTTCTCCCCTGCGCCCTCTGCCGCCACCAGGATGCAGGCCAGACCATGGTGGGTGGACGCGACGATACGCCCCTCGGCGGCGCTCGCCGTGGGCAGAATGCTGAAACCGTCCTGGGTGAGTTCCTGAGCGATGGCGCGCACACGATCACCGGCCACGGTGTCGGCCTTGATGTCGCGGTGCACGATTAGGACGGGAAACTTGAGGTCTTTATACATTGTGACGTCCTGAAGGCTGGCAGGCTCGGCCTGCCCATCGCCTCAGGTTAGAGGCTCCCCCTGATCGGCGGAACCCCCTGTGCATCACGCTATAAGAAAAGGTCGCAATTGCGCTGTTCGGTTATTCCGGTGCTTTTTCCAGCTGCGCCCACAGCGACGGACCGCCAGCGGATTTCTCGATCACGGCCAGGCGTACCAGATGCTCCGCAAGCTCCTGCTCGCTGGCGCGAATGACGCGAGTGCGCGCACGAGAGGCGTCCAGACGGCGGATCGGCGTGGCCTGCTGACGCCCGCTGCCATCGCCATCGGCGCCTTCGCCGGCCAGGGACAGATTGGTCTGACCGCCGGTCATCGCCAGGTAGACGTCGGCGAGAATCTCCGAGTCGAGCAAGGCGCCGTGCAGTTCGCGGTTGGAGTTGTCGACGCCGTAACGCTTGCACAGCGCATCCAGGCTGTTGCGCTGCCCCGGATGGCGCTCGCGCGCCATCATCAGGGTATCGAGCACCGAGCAGTAATCGCTGACGTCGGCACGCTCGCTCTGGCCCAGCAGGGCGAACTCGTTGTTGATGAAGCCAACGTCGAACGCCGCGTTGTGGATGATCAGCTGGGCGCCCTTGATGAACTCGTAGAATTCATCGGCGACCTCCTTGAAGCGCGGCTTGTCGGCGACGTACTCGTTGGTAATGCCGTGAACCGCGATGGCGCCTTCGTCGATTTCACGATCGGGGTTGAGGTAGAC
>CAMPIF010000154.1 GCA_946886245.1 Ectopseudomonas composti
TGGATGAACTGGGGCGTAGCCCGGATGCAATCCGGGGCCGAGATCGACCCGCATTGCATCCGGCTACTAACAGCTCAGTGGGCGGCGCCAGCGGCTAGCGCATCGCTGCGGCCGTACACGTCTTCCAGGCGCTCGATATCGTCCTCGCCCAGGTAGGTGCCGGACTGCACCTCGATGATCTCCAGCGGGATCTTGCCCGGGTTGGAGAGGCGGTGCACCGAGGTCATCGGGATGTAGGTGGACTGGTTTTCGGTGAGCAGGAACTCACGGTCGTCGCAGGTCACCTTGGCCGTACCGGACACCACGATCCAGTGCTCGGCACGGTGGTGGTGCATCTGCAGCGACAGCTGTGCGCCCGGCTTGACGGTGATGTGCTTGACCTGGAAACGACCGCCCATGTCCACCGAGTCGTACGAGCCCCACGGGCGATACACCTCGCAGTGGTTCTGGGTCTCGCAGCGGCCCTGCGCGTCGAGCTTGCCGACCAGTTTCTTGACGTCCTGCACGCGATCCTTGTGCGCCACCATCATGGCGTCCTTGGTTTCCACGACGACGATATCGTCCAGGCCCAGCACCGAGACCAGCTTGCCGTTGCCGTGGATCAGGCAGTTGCGGCTGTCCTCGAGCACCACGTCGCCCTTGGTCACGTTGCCGGCGTCGTCCTTGTCGTGCACCTCCCAGATCGACGACCAACTGCCCACGTCGTTCCAGCCGGCGGCCAGCGGCACCACGCAGGCGCGGCTGGTCTTCTCCATCACCGCGTAGTCGATGGAGTTGTCCGGGCAGCAGGCGAAGGTGGCTGGGTCGATGGCGATCTGCGTACCGTCGCGCTGGCTGCGTTCCAGGGCCAGCAGGCAGGTGTCGTAGATGTCCACGTCGTGATGCTTGAGCTCTTCGAGGAAGCGGCTGGCGCGGAACAGGAACATGCCGCTGTTCCAGTAATAGTCGCCGCTGTTCACATACTCGGTGGCGCGTTGGGCGTCGGGTTTTTCGACGAAGCTGGCGACGCGCGCCACGCCGTCGGGCAGGGTGCCGTCGGCCTGGCCGCGGATGTAGCCGTAGCCGGTTTCCGGACGGTCGGCCGGTACGCCGAACAGCACCATCTCGCCTTTTTCGGCGGCCACGGTGGCCAGTGCCAGGGCCTGGCGGAAGGCTTGCTGGTCGTCCAGTACGTGATCGGCCGGCAGCACCAGCATCAGTTCGTCACGACCTTCGGCGACCAGCTGCAGGGCGGCCATGGCCACGGCGGGGGCGGTGTTGCGGCCGAACGGCTCGAGCAGCAGCATCTGCGTCTGCTGACCGATCTGCTCCAGTTGCTCGAGCACGATGAAGCGGTGCTCCTGGTTGGCCACCAGCACTGGCGGTTGCATGCCGTCGAAGGAGAGGCGCTGCAGGGTCTGCTGGAACAGCGTCTGCTCACCGGTCAGGGCGAGGAACTGCTTGGGATACAGCTTGCGCGAAAGAGGCCAGAGTCGCGAGCCGCTGCCACCGGATAGGATGATGGGGGTCATGGTTGTGTCTCTCCTGAACGATTGATCAAGTGGTTTGCCCGTGTCGTGTCGGTGCGGCGTGTACCCGCCGTTTTCCTTGTTCTAGAAACTCACTGCATCAACCGTCGATGGGGCGCTTGACCCATACCGGCGACAACTTGCCCTGACCACCGGTGACGAACAGGCTGACCACTTCGCCGCGTTCCAGCGTTACCGGTTTCAGGTCGGCGACCTTGCGTTCGCCGTCGAACAGCGCCAGGCTGACCTTGACCGGGTTGATCTCGCGGTCGCCACGGCCGTCCGGCTTCACATCGGCGACCACGTCGGTCTTGCCGTCGGCGGTTTTCAGGCTGAGGGTGCTGTCAGTCAGGTTCTGCACGCGCAGCAGGGCTTTCTGCCGGCTGGTGAAGGGCGGCTCCTCGACCAGGCGCGGCTTGGCGCCGGTCTGGCTGACCAGGGTGTAGTAACGCGCGGCCTGCAGATCCACCGGCATCTGCGCGTTGCCCACCTGGGCCTGATAGCTGCCGGCCGGGAGGAACTTGAAGTCGCTCGAACCCAGCGGCGAGATCTGCTTGAGTTGGGTCTGGCCGACGCTGACATCGAGTTCGGCGCTGCTGGCGTTGTAGGCACGGACGAAGGCCGAACCCTTGGGTGCCTTGGGCCCGTAGAGGGCGCCGTCATCGGCATGCGCCTGAAGCATGCCGAGGCCCAGGCCCAGGGCCAGGGCGCAGGCGCTCAGAGTGAAACGACGCAGGGTGGTGTGAGTGTTCATCGGATAGTCCTCCTTGGGGGGATGAATCAGTGACTGGCAGCAGCCAGCCCCTGGCGCTCGCCGCCGTCTTTGAGTGCGGTGAGCCATTGCGGGTCGAAATCGGTGAAATCGCTGGCCATCGGCAGGTAGCGCTCGGGGAATTCCCAGATCACCAGCTGTGGTGGGTTGTTCTTCAGCTCGTCGCTTTGCAGGTACTTGAGCATCGGTACCAGCGGGCCGCCGCCTTCCTCGGCGTGGTTGGCCAGGTCGCGTTGCAGGTGCTGGCGCAGGGCACCCGCGAAGTTCCAGGCCGGGTTGGCGCTGTAGCTGGTGCCGACCAGCGTCACCGGCAGGTCGCTGTCGCCGAACAGGTCGTCGCCGCTGCCGTCGGCGGCGTGGGTTTCGCGCTGCTGCAGGCGGTCGGCCTGCGGCATCAGGCTTTCGAACAGCGGCGCCAGCGGCAGGAAGCGGGTCAGGTCGCCCTGGTGCGAGCGGGTTTGCACGGTCTCGGTGACGAACTGCTGTGGCTCACCGCGCAGCTGCATGGCGCTGTGCACCACCTCGCTCAGGGCGCGGGCCGTGATGTCGGCCCCTTCCGGGGTCCAGTGGGTGTCGGTGCGCAGGAACATCGGCGCCTCGCGCTTGGCTGCCTGCAGCGGGCCGAGCAGGTCCGGCGCGGCGATCCCGGCGTTACGCACCGCGCGGTGAAAACGCGGGTACAGGCTGCGCTGCAGCGCGCTGGGGCGATGGCTGCCGGTGTGCTCCGGGTACAGGCGTGTCTTGGCCGGGACGATGGCCAGCAGCAGCTGGATATCGCGTTTCTCCAGCTGGCGCTGTACACCACGGATCAGCGCCAGGTTGTCGCGCAGCTGGCGCTGACCGTCGGCCAGCGGATCGAACTCCTCGTCCGAGTACAGCCAGCCGTCTTCGCCGACCACCAGGCCGCTGCGGCCTTCGCCGAACGCCAGGTATTCGAGGGCGGCCCAGAGGTTGATGCCAGCCTGCTTGAGCGGGAAGTTCTCGTCGTAGTGACGCTCGATGCTCTTGGCCAGGCGGCCGTCGAGCACGCTCGGCTGCGCCGGCATGCGGTAGGCGCCGAGCTTGCTCAGAGCCAGCAGGCTGACTGGCAACAGCAGCAGGGCGAACAGCGCGACATACAGGGTCTTGATGGGGCGGTTCATGCTCGGCCTCCGCTCAGAACTGGAAGTACAGGAAGGGGGAGTAGCTCTGCGCCGAGAGCTTGAGCAGCGAGGCGCAGAACAACAGCAGCAGGGCGCCGCGCACGGCCACCAGGCGCAGGTCGATGGCCTGCAGGGCGACGCCGGCGCTGGCCAGGGTCAGGCCCGGTTCATGGCTACGACTGGCAAGGAACTGGCGGGCGCCGTTGACGGCGATCACCACCCAGGCCAGCACCAGAGTGACCATCTGCAGCCCGGTGATGTGCGCCTGGGTCAGCTCGCTCAGGTGCCAATCAGCGAAACTGAACAGGGCGGCGTACATGCGCCCGGCCACCTCCAGGTTCTCGGCACGGAAGATCACCCAACCGAGCATCACCAGCAGCAGGGTGAAGGCCCATTTCAGCGGGTTGAACACAGTCGCTGCGGCTTTCACGCCGAGCGCTCGTTCGATGGCCAGCCACATGCCGTGCCAGGCGCCCCAGATCAGGAAGGTCCAGTTGGCGCCGTGCCAGAAACCGCCCAGCAGCATGGTCAGAAACAGGTTGCGGTAGGTGTTGAAGGTGCCGTGACGGTTGCCGCCCAGCGGTACGTAGAGGTAGTCACGCAGCCAGGTGGACAGGCTGATGTGCCAGCGCCGCCAGAACTCGGTGATCGACTGGCTGATATAGGGCTGGTTGAAGTTCTCCATGAAGCGAAAACCCATCATCAGACC
This sequence comes from Ectopseudomonas composti, assembly GCA_946886245.1. The sequence goes on from CAMPIF010000154.1 coordinate 4,132, forward strand.
CAGGCCGATGGCCATGTCGCTGTAGCCGGAGAAGTCGAAGTACAGCTGCGCGGTGTAGGCGATCATGCCCAGCCAGGCGTCGCCGGTGCTGGGGTTTTCCAGGGCGAAACAATGGTCTACCAGCGGCGCCAGGCTGTCGGCGATGAACACCTTCTTGACGAAACCCTGCATGAAGCGCGTGGCGCCTTCGCTGAACTTGTCGAGGCTGTGGGTGCGGTCGGTGAACTGGTCGGCCAGGTCCTTGTAGCGCAGTACCGGGCCGGCGATCAGCTGGGGGAACAGGGCGATGAACGCGGCGAAGTTGATCAGGTTGCGCGTCGGTTCGGTGTCCTTGCGGTACACGTCGATCAGGTAGCTGATCGACTGGAAGATGTAGAAGGAAATACCGATCGGCAGGATGACCGACGTCAGCACGAAGGGCTCGAGACCGAAGGATTCGAGCACGGCATTGATGTTGGCCACGCCGAAGTTGGCGTACTTGAAGTAGCCCAGCGTGGCCAGGTTGCCGACCACCCCGGCCACCACCCAGCGGCGCGCCGCCTCGGTGCCGGCATGCGCCTGGATGCGCAGGCCGAAGACGTAGTTCCACAGCGTCACCGCAGCGAACAGCAGGAGGAAATCCACCCGCCACCAGGCATAGAAGGCGTAACTGCCGATCAGGATCAGCAGGTTGCGCCCGCGATTCGGGCACAGGTAGTACAGGCCGAGGAAGATCGGCAGGAACAGGAACAAAAAGACGTTGGATGAAAAAACCATCCGTGCTTCTCCGTGAACAGCCGGGGCAGCGCCCCCCTTTCCCCCCGCGAGCGGAGGGGTTGTTTTGTTGCGTCCTGTAAGAGCGGCTGGGCGGCATTCCGCTTTAGCCGCGAAAAAAATCGCGGCTGAAGCCGCTCCTACAAGTGCAGTGCATCAGCGCCCGTCACCGAAGACCTGGGTCACCTCGCCACCGAGGCGGAAGCTGTTGAACGGCCCCATCTCCTGGTTCAGTTCGCGGGTCTCTTCGCTGCAGGCGTAGAGGCTGCAGTAGGGCGCCAGCCAGGCGTACTTGTAGTCCTTGCGCAGCTCGCTCATGTCCTGCTTGGAGCCGGTGCGCTGGGCGAACGCAGCCGGGTCGCGCGCGCCTTGCAGCACACGTTCTGCCAGGCGCTGCAGGGCGCCGTGGTTCTCGCCACGCAGGTCGACTTCATTGGCCTCGGCAAATGCCGCGATCATCGCCAGCGGTGGCAAGGCGTAGTTGTGGTAGGCGAGGGCGCGATGGCTGCGGCGCATCTCGTTGGCCAGGTAGCCCTCGTCGTCGACCTGATTGGCGGCGATGCGGAACTGGCCCACGGACCAGTCGAACAGGTCGCGGCGATCATCGATCACCGCCACCGCCATCACCGACCAGGCAGCCCAGTAGCTGTGGTTGTTGATCTTCTTCAGCGGCAGGTCGCTCCACTCGCGCACCGTGTGCTCGGCCAGGCGGGTGAACCAGGCCTCGATGCGTGCGCTCTGTTGCGGGTAGGCGGCCAGCGGCTGCGACTCGGAAAATTTCAGGCGTAGCCAGGCGCCGGCCAGGCTGCCGAGCGCCCATTTGCGCATCGACTTGCCGGTGTGGTTGAACTGCTCGGACTCCAGCGCATCGGCGCTGGCCCACTGGTCCAGCCATTCGATGGCACATTCCAGGCGCTCGCGCTGACCGGTACGCATGTAGCCGGTGATCATCCGCCCGGCCTCCTTTTCCAGGCGGGTGATGTGCGCGGTCTGCTTGCGGAAGTTCTTCTCCGCCTGGCGATTGAGCGTGGCGCGCGCGCTGTCGGAGCCCTCGTACTTGCTGGTGAACTGCAATTCACCGGTGTAGGGCTGCGGTACCGCCGGGCAGGCGGGCGCCTTGCCGTCGCGCTGGTCAACGGCGGCGTAGTAGCCCGCCGGCGGTTGCAGTTCGGCAAAGGCCGGGCCGCTGAGCAGCAACGCCATGAGAGTGAGTGGAGCGAGTCGTTTGGGCATGGGAGCCTCCTCAGTCGTTCGCGCGGTGCTGCGCGACCTGCTGGCCGGGCCCGCTAGGGCGTTGGCACAGGCTGGCCTGGACTTTCAGGTCGTCGGCGCTGTCCTCGGGCTTCTGGATTTCCAGGGCGAAGAAGTTCTGCTCACCCCAGCCCGGTTCGTCACGCAGTTCGACGGCGAAGCGGCCGTCGGTGTCGACGGTGTTGGGTTTCTCCAGCTTGAGCTGTTCGCGGCGGCCGTTGAGGTACCAGATGGTGGCGTCGACGCGCTTGACCGACGGATCGCTGAAACGCAGGTCGAGTTGGTGGCGATTGCCGGCCAGGGTCAGCAGCTTGTTCTGGCCGTTGACGAGAATTTCGTTGCTGCCCGGATGCAGGCGTTTCTCGCTGGCGAGCAGCTCGGTCTGGCCGCTGCAGCCGTTGTTCAGGCTGGCCATCAGTTGGCGGTGGATCTTGTCCGAGGCCAGGTCGTAGAGCGGCGAAAATTCCCAGATCAGGACCTTCGGCGGGTCGTTCTGGAAGGCATCGCTGGCCAGGTACTCGAGCATCGCGCCCTCCAGGCCACCGCCGGGGAAGGCGGCGTTGAGCACGTCGGTGCCCAGGTACTGTTCCAGGAAGCCGCCGAAGTTGTAGTTCTTGCCGCTGTGGCTGGTGCCGACCAGGGTGATCTGCGGGCTGCTGTCGTCGCCGAACAGCGCGTCGCCATCGCTGGCGTCCTTGGGCTCGGTGATGAACTGGTCGACGTACTGCACGGCGTAGCCGGTGCCGCACAGCTGGCTGGCGACGTTCTGCATGGTGCCGGTCTTGCCCATCAGGCCGACGCGCTCGGTAACGAACTCCTTGCGCGGAATGTCTTCGAAGCCGGGGATGCGCTTGACCGTCTCGGCCACCAGACGCGCGGTGCGCTCGGCACCGTAGGGTGTCCAGTGCTGGTCGCGGCGGAAGTAGAACTCTTTGTCGCTGTCCTCGTCGGTCAGCGGGACCAGATCCGGCACCCAGATACCCAGCTGTTCGAAGCGGGTCAGCGCCTGGCGATAGTTGCGCAGCGCCTTGTCGTAGTCGAAGCGCTGATAGTCGGCCGGGCGCAGCTTGCTGCGATTGACCAGGCCGCGGGTCGGTTGATAGACCACCACCAGTTCCACGCCGCGCTGCTTGAGGCCGTCACGCAGTTCCTTCAGCCGCTGGTAGCCGACTTCGCTGGTGCCGAATTCGGTGCGCAGGTCTTCGACACTGCGAAACAGCCAGCCCTCGTCGGCATCCATCAGGGTGACGAAGTTCTTCATGTAGTTGGTGGTGTAACGGCTGGCGTCGTGCGCAGCCGGGCACAGCGAGCAGCAATCTTCCACCTGGTAGTGCGGCGCCTGGCGCTCTTCGGCCTGCAGGGTGCTGCCGAAGGCGGCGCAGGTCACTGCCAGGGCCAGGGTCTTGAGTGTGTGTGCGGTCATGGGAGGTCTCGTCAGTTGGTCAGAGCTCGATCACGATCTGCTGCGCGTCGGCCCAGCGGCGTTGAAGGCGGGCTCGGACTGCTCATTTACAACTCGTAAACTCCGCGTCCTCGCCTGCTTTCGCCTTGCATGGCTCTAGCTCGCGAGATCGTGAGTCGGCTCCGAGCAGCTCGGGATCGATCGGGTCGATCAGCACGGGCAGGCGCTGGCGCACCATGAGGTCGAGGATTTCGTCCTGCTTCTCGCCGAGGATGCCGGCGAGTTGGATGCCGCTGCTCTTGCGCGGCGCGAGCATCTTCACGCGGTACAGCTCGACGGAAAGTGGCGAGTCGATGTTGATCGGGCTGGAGCCATTGCCGGCCAGGGTGCCGCCGACGATGATCATCGAGATCTTGGTGTCGAACGGGTCCAGTTGCAGGTCGCGGTCGGTGTCGGACAGGTCCTTGATGTGGCCGTACACGCCGGTGAGCTGATTCATCGCCGAGACGTTGTCGTACAGGCGGATGTTCTCGCTGTTGCGGATGCGGATGCCGTGGCGCTGGTTGCGCAGCACCTGGTTGCCCCACAGCAGGTTGTCGCCGCTCTCGTACAGGGTGATGCCGTCGGCATGATTGCCATGCACGCGGTTGTAGGCGATCAGGTTGTGCTCGCTGTTACGGTCGATCACCACCCCGGAGAGCTTGTTGTCGTAGCTCTCGTTGTTGAAGATCCAGCTGTCGTTGACCTCGCGCGAGATGATGATGCCGTGCTTCTTCTTCGTACCGAACACGGTGTTCTCGGCGATGATCAGGCCGTGCGAGCGGTCGTGCGGGTCGATGCCGTAGACGATGTTGTCGCGGTAGGTGTTGCCCTTGATCACCACGTTCTGCGCTTCGTAGCAGTAGAAGCCGTACCAGTGGTCGACGAACTCCGAATCGATCAGCCAGCCGGTCGGTTCTTCACGTTGCAGGCGCTCGTGCATGTTCGGCGTGTACTGGGTGATCGACACGCCATAGGACTTGGAGTTGTCGTAGCCCAGGCTGGTCAGCACGCTACCTGCGATGTACAGCTCGCTGCCGCCCCAGGACACCAGGAACGGGCGGAACTCCTTGCCGTCGTCGCGCAGGGTCGCCGGGCCGTTGTCGGCCTCGCGCCAGGCGGTGACGCGGGTGTCGGTGAGAAACATCAGGCCGTCGTTGACCAGGAACGCGCCGCGCTCCTGCGACAGGCGCAGTTCGCGGGTTTCCTTGCCGACGTGCAGCGCCGCGC
>CAMPIF010000155.1 GCA_946886245.1 Ectopseudomonas composti
CTGTACGCCGACCTGAAGCGCCCCTTCGTGGTGTGGAATGTGTTCGCCACGCCGGAGTTCTCCCTCGACCCCGAGCTGCATTGCTTCCCCATCGCCGGTTGCGTCGCCTACCGCGGCTACTATCAGCAGGGCCGTGCACGCGGTTCTGCTGCGCTCCTGCGCCAGCAGGGGCTGGACACCCATATCGGCGGCGTCGAGGCCTACTCCACCCTGGGCTGGTTCGACGACCCGCTGCTGAGCACCATGTTGCGCTGGAGCGACGAGCGCTTCATCGCGGTGATCTTCCATGAACTGGCGCACCAGCAGTACTACCTGCCGGGCGACACGGCCTTCAACGAATCCTTCGCCACCTTCGTCGAACGCGAGGGCCTGCGTCAGTGGCACGCGGCCCGTGGTGAAACGCCGCCAGCCAGCGACGAGCACCAGCACCAGCAATTCATCGAGCTGGTGCTGGCCAGCCGCGAGCGCCTGCGCCGGCTGTACGCCAGCGATCTCCCGGAGCCAGACATGCGCGCCGCCAAGCAGGCCGAATTCGAGCGCCTGCGCCACGACTACCGTGCGCTGCGTCAACGCGAATGGGGTGGCCAGGGGCGTTATGACGCCTGGATCGAGAGCCCGCTGAACAACGCCAAGCTGCTGCCCTTCGGCCTCTACGATCAATGGGTGCCGGCTTTCGCTGCACTGTTCACGCGGGAGGGAGGGGATTGGCGCGCGTTCCATGCCGCCGTGGCCGCGCTCGGTCGACTGCCGGAGGCGGATCGCCGGGCCGCGTTGCAAGGCCTGATGCAAAACCACTAGAACTGCGGGGCAAATTGCCAGTCCAACCTATTCAGGTTTCGCTCAACACCGGAGGTACAAGCGATGCAACGACTGATTCCCGCCCTGGCCCTGATGCTCGCTGCTGGTGGCGCGCTGGCCGCGCCCAAGCCCTGCGAAGAACTCAAGCAGGAAATCGAAGTGAAGATTCAGGCCAACAACGTGCCCAGCTACACCCTGGAAATCGTGCCCAACGACGAGGTTGAGGATCAGAGCATGGTCGTCGGCAGCTGCGACGGCGGCACCAGAAAGATCATCTATCAGCGCAACGGCTGATACGCCTCTCGCTGCAGGAGCGAGCGTGCTCCTGCAGTCTTTCAGCAGCCGAACGCCCGGTGCATCTGCTCCAGCGTCTCGAAATGAAAGTCCGGCGCCTCGCCAAGCAACTCCTCACGACTACCGAAACCGTAACCGACCGCCACCGCCTGCAAACCGTTGCTGCGCGCGCCGATCAGATCGTGCTTGCGGTCGCCGATCATCAGCGCCGAACCAGGCGCCAGTCGTTCTGATTCCAGCAGATGCGCCAGCAGCTCCACCTTGTTGGTGCGAGTGCCATCCAGTTCGCTGCCGTAGATGCGTTTGAAATGGCGGTCGAAGCCGAAGTGCCGGGCGATTTCCTCGGCGAACACCGTCGGTTTGCTGGTCGCGATATACAGCGTTCGCCCCTGCGCCACCAGCGCCTCGAGCAGAGTTTCCACGCCGTCGAACACACGGTTCTCATACAACCCGGTCACCCGGAAGCGCTCGCGGTAGTGGTTGACCGCCTGCCAGCCGGTGGCCTCATCCAGCGCATAAGTGGCCATGAAACACTGCAGCAAGGGCGGCCCGATGAAATGCTCCAGCGCAGCCAGGTCCGGCTCATCGATGCCCAGCTTGGCCAGCGCGTACTGCACCGAACGGGTGATGCCCTCGCGCGGGTCGGTCAGGGTGCCGTCGAGGTCGAAGAGGATGGTGGAGTGATGCATGGCGAGCGCCTGTTCGCAATCGAAACGGTCGCGAAGGATACCCGCCTTTGCTCGCTCGTTCACGCCTGAGCGTCTCGCGCGCGGTAACCCCAACGCAGCCCGAGACGGCTGAATGGCCAGAGCAGCGCCAGTTGCAGCAGACCGAAGCCCACCATCAGGGCGATTTCGCCGGCACCGCCGAACAGCACCAGCGCCACCAGGACAATCGCGCCGAGCAGCGCACTGCCCATCCACAACGCCAGGGTGATCAACACCGCCAACGCCAGGCGGCCGCCTCGGAAACCGCGCACCTGCTCCGGCAGCACCGAGCGCGCGGCGAAGAATGCCACCAGCAAGAACAATGCTCCCTGCACCAGGTTGACCGGCACCTCCCAGCCCGCCAGCGTGTAGTCGTAGCTCATCCAACGCCACAATTGCGTGGCCAGACCCGCCAGTTGCAGGTACGCCACCGCCATGGCCAGGGCGAAACACCAGGCCAGCCTCACAGCCGAAACCTGCACATCACCGCCGACCGCCTCGGCCTTGTAACGGAACATATGCAGCAGCAGCCAGAGCAGCAGCAACACCTTCAGGCAGAAGCCCAGCAAACCGAACAACCACATGCCCAGCGCCATCGGCCATTGTCCCAGACCGTAGAAGTCCACCTGATCGTAGATCCACATGTAGAGGAAACCGGACAAGTAACCGAGCGCCCAGGCCAGCAACAGATAGATCAGGCCATAGCTGCCCAGTAACGCGGCAGGCTGACGATAGCTTGCCAGGTCGTGACGCTCCAGATAGGCCTGTGCCAACCAGTAGGTACCCAGCCCGGCCATCAGCAGATGGGTGATCCAGTACATCACCGCATACAGCAACCAGGCGCTGGAGCCGCTCACGCCATCGTTCATCAAGCCGCCGATCAGTGAAACCAGGATACCCATCAGGCTCGCCGCCAGCATCACGCCAGCCAGCTGCATGGGCAGCGCCGGTAGCTGGCGCAAGGCCGGGCCCGATGCAACTTGTGTGGGTTCGAATGGGTTTGGCTGAGTCATGGGCGATCCTTGTCTTGAACGATGTCCTGCACGAGGCGCGAGGATAACCATGGCTTGAGCTGGTTAGAAGCCACTCAGCCCGATATCCGACATATCCAGCAGATGGAAAGCGCTTCGTCAAAGCGCGAAAGTGGTTTGAGAAAATCCCCATGATCCTGTGGATTGGCGCCTCAGGAGGCAGCACGGGAGCAGAAACCTCAGGCTCGTGAGGATTCTCGGTCCAGACTACGAAACATCACGTGGCAGTCCACCAGGCCATGCTGGGCGTGGCGGTAGGCCCTGGGCAGGGTGCCGACGACCTCGAAGCCGTGCTTCTGCCAGAGCGCCACGGCGACGGTGTTGGTCGCCACCACGCTGTTGAACTGCATGGCGCTGAAACCCAACTCGCGCGCCACCTCCAGCGAATGGACGCAGAGCCGGCTGGCGATGCCTCGGCCACGCGCAGCAGGGGCGGTCATGTAACCGCAGTTACACACATGGTCGCCCGGCCCGGCGGCGTTGGCCTTGATGTAGTAGGTGCCGAGAATCTGCCCGTCCAGTTCGGCAACGAAGGTGGCGCGCGGCAGTTCCACCCAGAGTTTCCAGGCGCTGTCGCGGTCCATGTGCGGGTCGAACGCGTAGGTTTCCTGCGCCTGCACCACGCTTTCGATGATCGGCCAGACCTGATCGAAATCAGCCACATCAATGGGGCGGATATTCAGTTCACCACTCATTGGTCATAGCCTTCAGCCAGGTGCAGATCCTTGAGCTTCACGTAGTTGCCGGCCGTGTAGCTGAAGAAGTTGCGCTCCTTGTCGGTCAGCGGGCGCGCCTGTTTCACCGGGCTACCGACGTACAGGTAGCCGCTTTCCAGGCGCTTGCCAGGCGGCACCAGCGAGCCGGCACCGATGATCACCTCGTCCTCGACCACCGCGCCGTCCATGACGATGCTGCCCATGCCGACCAGAATGCGGTTGCCCAGGGTGCAGCCATGCAGAGTGACCTTGTGCCCGACCGTCACCTCGTCACCGATGATCAACGGGTAGCCATCCGGGTTGAACGGCCCGGCGTGGGTGATGTGCAGCACGCTGCCGTCCTGCACGCTGGTGCGCGCACCGAGGCGGATGCGGTGCATGTCACCGCGGATCACGGTCATTGGCCAGACCGAGCTGTCCTCGCCCAGTTCGACATCGCCAATGACCACGGCAGAAGCGTCGACGAAGACGCGCGCACCGAGTTGTGGAGCGTGCTGCTGGTATTTGCGAATCGCCACGATAGAAGCTCCTGAGCTGCGGGAAAGCTTGATTCTAATTAAGATGGCCCCCATGTCGGTTGCTATCGCGCCAGAATTATTGCCGCTCTGCGCCGCAACCCCACATTCCTTCGCCACAGGTGCCTCGTCGTGACCGCGAACAATCCCCTGCTGCAAGACTTCGACCTGCCGCCCTATTCGCAGATCAAACCGGAACACGTCGAACCTGCCGTCGACCAGATCCTGGCGGACAGTCGCGCCGCCATCGCCAAGCTGCTCGAACAGCAGCAGGCCAACCCGAGCTGGGACGGCCTGGTGCTGGCGCTGGACGAGCTGGGCGCGCGCCTGGGCCGCGCCTGGAGCCCGGTGAGCCACCTCAACGCGGTATGCAACAGCGCCGAACTGCGCGCGGCCTACGAGGCCTGCCTGCCCAAGCTGTCGGAATACTGGACCGAAATGGGCCAGAACAAGCCGCTGTTCGAGGCTTATGACGCGCTGGCCAAGAGCCCGGCCGCCGCCAGCTTCGATGTGGCGCAGAAGACCATCCTCGAGCACGCCCTGCGTGATTTCCGCCTGTCCGGTATCGACCTGCCGGTCGAGCAGCAGAAGCGCTACGGCGAGATCCAGATGCGCCTGTCCGAGCTGACCAGCAAGTTCTCCAACCAGTTGCTCGACGCCACCCAGGCCTGGACCAAGCAGGTTACCGACGAAGCCGTGCTGAACGGCCTGACCGATTCGGCCAAGGCGCAGATGAAACAGGCCGCAGAGGCCAAGGGCCTGGACGGCTGGCTGATCACCCTGGAGTTCCCCAGCTACTACGCGGTAATGACCTATGCCGACGACCGCGCCCTGCGCGAAGAGGTGTACGCCGCCTACTGCACCCGCGCCTCCGACCAGGGGCCAAACGCCGGGCAGAACGACAACGGCCCGCTGATGAGTGAGATTCTCGACCTGCGCCAGGAGCTGGCGCGCCTGCTCGGTTTCGCCCATTACAGCGAACTGAGCCTGGCCAGCAAGATGGCCGACAGCACCGACCAGGTGCTGAGCTTCCTGCGCGACCTGGCGGTGCGCAGCAAGCCCTTCGCCGAGCAGGACCTGACCGAACTCAAGGCCTTCGCCGCCGAGCAGGGCCTGGGTGACCTGCAGAGCTGGGACGTCGGCTACTACAGCGAGCGCCTGCGCCAGCAGCGCTACAGCATCTCCCAGGAGGAAGTGCGCGCCTGGTTCCCGGTGGACAAGGTGCTCACCGGCCTGTTCGCCATCGTGCAGAAGCTCTACGGCATCGAGATTCGCGAGCTGAAAGACTTCGACACCTGGCACCCGGACGTACGCCTGTTCGAGATTCAGGAGAACGGCCAGCATGTCGGGCGTTTCTTCTTCGACCTCTACGCCCGCGCCAACAAGCGTGGCGGTGCCTGGATGGACGGCGCCCGCGACAAGCGCCGCGACGCCCACGGCAAGCTGATCGCCCCGGTAGCCAACCTGGTGTGCAACTTCACCCCGCCGGTCGGCGGCAAGCCGGCGCTGCTGACCCATGACGAGGTCACCACGCTGTTCCACGAATTCGGCCACGGCCTGCACCACCTGCTGACCCGCGTCGAGCACGCCGGCGCCTCGGGCATCAACGGCGTGGCCTGGGATGCGGTCGAGCTGCCCAGCCAGTTCATGGAGAACTGGTGCTGGGAGCCGGAAGGCCTGGCGCTGATCTCCGGCCATTACCAGACCGGCGAGGCGCTGCCGCAAGCCATGCTGGACAAGATGCTGGCGGCGAAGAACTTCCAGTCCGGGCTGATGATGGTGCGCCAGCTGGAGTTTTCGCTGTTCGACTTCGAACTGCACGCCACTCACGGCGACGGCCGTAGCGTGCTGGACGTGATCGAGGCGGTCCGCAGCGAGGTCTCGGTGTTGCGTCCGCCAGCTTACAACCGCTTCGCCAACGGCTTCGCGCATATCTTCGCCGGCGGCTATGCGGCCGGTTACTACAGCTACAAATGGGCCGAAGTGCTCAGCGCCGATGCCTTCTCCAAGTTCGAGGAAGAAGGCGTGTTCAACGCCGATACCGGCCGCGCCTTCCGCGAGGCGATCCTGGCCCGTGGCGGTTCGCAGGCGCCGATGGTGCTGTTCGTCGATTTCCGTGGCCGTGAGCCGAGCATCGACGCCCTGCTGCGCCACCTCGGCCTGAGCCAGGAGGCGGCATGAGCGACACACCGGTAAATGCCACCCCGAAACGCTTCATCGCCGGCGCCGTGTGCCCGGCGTGCAGCGAAACCGACAGCATCAAGATGTGGAACGTCGACGGCGTGCCGCACCGCGAATGCGTCAAGTGCGGCTATGCCGACACCCTCGACGCACGCGGTAATTCGGTGCCCAAGGAAATCCCCACGCGGGTCAACGTCAGCGGCCTGAAGCCCAAGGCGGCCGACCCCAATGTGCAGGCCGTGCAGTTCTTCCCCAATCCCAAGCTGAAAAAGCCGAAGGAATAGCGCGTAGCCCGGATGCAATCCGGGGACGGCATGCCGCACATTGCCCTGGTGGCATCCATATCCGTGGGTTAGCGGCGCCGAGCGCTGATCTCGCAAGCACCAACAGAGGTCGCGTGCTCGGATGGCCGCCCCAGATAACCCACCAGGCGATGGATCGTGTTGTGCCGATGGTGCAGGCGAGCTGCACCCACCTGACTTTACTCGCGGAAGAACTCCCCCGGTGTTGCGCCGAACTGGCGGCGAAAGGCGGCGATAAAGGCCGATAGCGAGTCGTAGCCGCAGGCCAGCGCCACGTCGGTGACGCGCTCGCCCTGCTCCAGCGGGGTCAGCGCATCGAGCAGGCGCTGGCGCTGACGCCACACGCGGAAACTCAGACCCGTCTCGCGCAGGAACAGCCGGCTCAAGGTCTTTTCCGAAACACCCAGGCGCTCGCCCCATTCGCCCAGGCCAAGCTGGCGCAGCGTCGCATCCTCAAGCCCCTGGCAGACCTCGCGCAGCCGCGCATCCTGCGGCAGCGGCAACATCAACGCCACGTCTGGTGCAGCCCGCAGCTCGTCCAGCAGCACTGCCGCCAACCTGCCCGGCGCGCCCTGCTCGTCGTATTCGGCCGGCAACGCGCTGAAACCGCGAATCAGCTCGCGCAACAGCGGGCTGACCGCCAGCACCCGGCACTCGGCCGGCCCCCAGGGCACCGCACTGCCGTCGATATAGAGGCTGCGCATCTCGGTACGTGGCGAGCTGAATACCTGATGCTCGACACCCGCCGGCACCCACACCGCCCGCTGCGGCGGGGCGACGAAGCGGGCGCCAGCGGTCTGCACCTCGAGCACCCCGGCGATGGCGTAGGACAGCTGCACCCAGGGGTGGGTATGGCGAAAGGTCAGAGCGCGATTGGTCAGCGACTCGGTGCGGCCATACAGCGGCCGAGGCAGTCTGGGCAGCTCGGGCAGGCTGCGATGCAGGGTGGCGGGATGTCTGTTTGGCGACACTTGCTGGCTCTTTAGCGTTAGCCGGAAATTTTCGACGACGATAGTCTGGCGCCCTCCTGTATCGCAAGTCCGAGATTCGCCATGTTCCTGCGCCGCCTGCTGCCCGACAATTTCACCCTGACCCTGCTCGCCGTGGTGCTCGCCGCCACGTTGCTGCCTGCCAGCGGTCAGATCGCCACGCTTTTCGAGTGGATCACCAACCTCGCCATCGCCCTGCTGTTCTTCATGCACGGCGCCAAACTGTCGCGTCAGGCGATTCTCGCTGGCGCCGGGCACTGGCGCCTGCACCTGCTGGTGTTCGCCTGCACCTTCATCCTCTTCCCGCTGCTCGGCCTGGCGCTCAGACCCGCGCTTGAGCCGCTGCTGGGCACGGAGCTGTACCTGGGCATGCTCTACCTGTGCGCCCTGCCGGCCACCGTGCAATCGGCCATCGCCTTCACCTCGCTGGCGCGCGGCAACATCCCGGCGGCGATCTGCAGCGCGGCAGCCTCCAGCCTGCTCGGTATCTTCGTCACCCCGCTGCTGGTGGCCATGCTGATGGGCGTGCAGGGTGACAACGGCTCGACCCTCGACGCCATCGGCAAGATCAGCCTGCAGTTGCTGCTGCCCTTCGTTCTCGGCCAGATCGCTCAGCGCTGGATCGGCGGCTGGGTCAACCAGAACAAGAGCTGGCTGAAATACGTCGACCAGAGTTCGATCCTGCTGGTGGTCTACACCGCCTTCAGCGCCGCAGTGATTGGCGGCCTGTGGCAGCAGGTGCCGCTGGTCACCCTGCTGACCGTGATAGCCGCCTGCTGCGTGCTGTTGGCCCTGGCCCTGGTGCTGACCCACCTGCTGGGCAAGTGGCTCGGTTTCAGCCTGGAAGACCGCATCACCATCCTCTTCTGCGGCTCGAAGAAGAGCCTGGCCACCGGTGTACCCATGGCCCAGGTACTGTTCGCCGGCAGCACCATCGGCGTACTGATCCTGCCGCTGATGCTCTTCCACCAGATCCAGCTGATGGTCTGCGCGGTGCTGGCGCAGCGTTATGCCAAGCGCGAGGAAGCGCCGCAAATAGCGACCGTTTGATCGACGCCGCGACAGAAGGGACTTGCTCGGGCTCCAGATAGCTGTATTTTTATACAGTATATTTTGGAGTCCGAGCATGTCCGTCAGCCTGCCGCCACGTGGCCGTGGTACCGCCAGCAATCCGCACAACCGCTATGCGCCGACCCGTTCGGAGCAGGAAGACGACGGCTGGTATCAGGACGAAACACCGCCAAGTCGCGCCACCGAAG
>CAMPIF010000156.1 GCA_946886245.1 Ectopseudomonas composti
GGTCGTGATGGTCTTCTCGATGGCCAGGCCAAAACCCTGAACCAGCGCGTCGATGGTCTTGGTGTCGGGGGTGTCGACCAGGCGCATCGCTTCGGTCGCTGCAAGGCGCTCTTTCTCGCGCGGGATGGCTTCGGCCTTCTCGATATTGGCGGCGTAGTCGGAGACATTGCTGAAGGCGATATCGTCTTCACCGGAGTCGGCCAGTACGTGGAACTCATGCGAGCCGGTGCCGCCGATGGAGCCGGTATCGGCCTGTACCGGGCGGAAGTTCAAGCCCAGGCGGCTGAATACGTTGCAGTAGGCCTGGTGCATACGGTCATAGGTTTCCTGCAGGCAAGCCTGGTCGGCATGGAAGGAGTAAGCATCCTTCATGATGAACTCGCGGCCACGCATCAGACCGAAGCGCGGACGGATCTCGTCACGGAACTTGGTCTGGATCTGGTACATGTTGATCGGCAGCTGCTTGTAGCTGTTCAGCTCGTTGCGGGCCAGGTCAGTGATCACTTCTTCATGAGTCGGGCCGACGCAGAACTCGCGATCATGACGGTCCTTCACGCGCAACAGCTCGGGGCCGTACTGCACCCAGCGACCTGACTCCTGCCACAACTCGGCAGGCTGAATGGCCGGCATCAGCACTTCCAGCGCGCCGGCTGCGTTCATTTCCTCGCGCACCACGGTCTCGACCTTGCGCAGCACGCGCAGGCCCATCGGCAGCCAGGTATACAGGCCGGAGGCCAGCTTGCGGATCATGCCGGCACGCAGCATCAGCTGGTGGCTGATCACCACGGCATCGGAAGGGGTTTCTTTCAGGGTCGAGAGCAGGAACTGACTGGTACGCATGTTTGGCCGTTCTGTCGGTTGCTAGGGCTTGGAATAGGCCGGCATTGTACGGTGCCTATACAGTGGCGTACAGGACGGGCGCAGGTGCGAAAGTGCTACTGCGCTTGCCGGGAGGAGTGAAGAGTGGGATTGACTGCACTTGAGGTTCAGACGCTGATTCGAGCAGGGCTGCCGATGGCGGACGATATCGATCTGCGGATCGACCGCCTCGATGAAAAGGGCGTGCTGGCGCGCGTGCCTTTTCACGCCAAATTGGTGCGTCCGGGTGGCACGCTATCGGGCCCGACCATCATGGCGCTGGGGGATGCGGCGATGTATGCGGTGGTACTGGGGCGTCTCGGCCGGGTGGAAATGGCGGTGACGTCCAATCTCAATATCAACTTCCTGGTCAAACCCAAACCGGTGGACTTGTTGGCCGAGGCACGAATACTTCGCTTGAGCCGGCGCCAGGCAGTTTGTGAAGTTTCGTTGTATTCGGCCGGGAATGAGAATGAACTGGTTGCACATGTAACGGGGACTTATGCGCTGCCCCTTTGAAACACTGAACCCGAAATAAAGAAACCCGGCCAAGGCCGGGTTTCTTTTATTCCGCTATCGAGTAGCGCTGAAGTTACAGAACGCTCAGCGGGTATTCGACGATCAGGCGGAAGTCGTTCAGGTCGCCTTCGAACGAGTTGCGGTAGAAGGCTTGACGAATGCGGAAGGACAGATCCTTGGCAGCGCCGTCCTGGATCACGTACTTGGCTTCGACGTCGATCTCACGCTCTTGCTCGCTGCTGCCAGTACCCACATCCATATCGGTACCGCGGATGTAGCGGGTCATGAAGCTCAGGCCAGGAACGCCGAACTCAGCCATGTTGATGTCGTAGCGGGCTTGCCAGGATTTTTCGTCTTTCTGGTTGAAGTCGGAGAATTGAACCGAGTTCGCCAGCCAAACGGTACCACCGCCGTCGACGCCGTAATCATAGCCACGGTCACCAGAAGAGCGCTGGTGTGCCAGGGTGAAGGTATGAGCGCCCATGGAGTAGGCAGCTGCCAGGCTCCAGATGGTGTTGTCTTGGTCGCTGGTGGTGTTGGTGTAGCTCTTGTCGTAGTCGGTCTTGTAAATGTTGACGTCGAAGTTCAGAGCCTGTTCTTCGGCCAGCGGCAGGTTGTAGTTGACGTTGCCGTAGTACTTCTTCCAGTAGTCCTCTACATCGGAGGCATGGAAAGCTGCGCTCAGGTCGTCGGTGAAGGAGTAGGAAGCGCCCACGATGTTGGCATACTTCAGGCCAGCTTCACCCTTGCCGTTGATGTCATCGCGGCTGGTGCCAGTCTGGCTGCTCATGGCAGTGAAGCGACCAGCGCTCAGTTCCAGACCTTCGATTTCGTTACTGACCAGGTAAGTACCGGTGGTGACTTCCGGCAGGATGCGGCTGTCGTCGGTGGAGAACACCGGGCTGGCCGTGAACTGGCTGCCGTACTTCAGAACGGTGTCGGAGATACGGAACTTGATGGCGCCGCCAACTTCGGTCTGAGTATCGTCGCCACGACCGTCATCGGTCTGTGAGAACAGGCCATTGCCGTAGCGGCCGCGACCGCTGTCCAGCTTGATGCTGCTCAGGGAGTGAGCGTCGAAACCAACGCCTACGGTGCCTTGGGTGAAGCCGGATTCGTACAGCAGGCGGATGCCCAGGCCGGTTTCTTCACGGTAGCCAGCCGGGTTGGCGGAGGTGCTTGCGCCGTTCGGGCCGTTACGGAAATCGCGGTTCATGTACAGAACGCGATTGAAGATGTTGAAGCTGCTGTCTTCGATAAAGCCGTTGGACTCGGACTGGCTGGAAGCCACGGCCATTTGGCTGGTACCCGCGGCTACTGCCAGGGCGATTACGCTCCACTTCATCACTTGCATCGTGATTGCTCCTTTGGTTTAGAAGAGTTGCGCTGCCCACTGTTTTGTTATATGGGCGGCTCTTTCTTTTTGTGTCGGCGCTAACTTATAGCACGCAGCCAATATTGGCGATAGTTGCAGTCTATTCGTTACGACTTCGTTCATGCTGGTGTCGCATCGCATTAGGAGGAATGTCGCAAATCTGTAGCTCTGCCCTTGCGTTTCGTTATGCCAACGCTTTCGCGGCTCTGAGGTGTCTGGGGGCCGCTGTTATTGATCGACTGCACGGCTCGCCGAGCATTGCTTTCACAGATAGCAAAAGTCGTGCTCAAAACCTGGATGTCCCGCTAAAACCTTGATTTTCTGGCATGCAGTGCATTGAGCAGCGACGCTGATCCCGCGTCCGGCGCGGGTTTGCCTGAGCGGTGTCAGTTCTTCGCGTCGGGCCAGCGGCAGGCGATATCGCCTGCGTTCATATTGCTGCCCCGGTAACGCTTGGCGCTACCTATTACGGGAAGAAACAAAATGGTGCACGCCTGCGGTGCGTATGTGTTCAGGCTGCCTTGCGTTGGTGCGTGGTCGGCGGATGAAGTCTCGACTGAGCCAGCGTATGCTGCGCGCCATTGCTCGGCCCTCGCTGGGGCTGTGCTTGATTGATCCGTTCAAAGGAGGAGAGCCGTCATGTTCGCTCTGGATTCGCGTCTGCAGCAGGATTGCCTGCTGGTCGGGGATTTTCCCCTGTGTCGTTTGCTGCTGATGAATGACTCCAATTACCCCTGGTTCATCCTCGTGCCTCGACGTGAGGAGGTCAGCGAGCTGTTCCAGCTCGACGCTGATGATCAGCGTCAGCTGTGGCAGGAAACCACGCTGCTGGCCGAGGTCCTCAAGGACACTTTTGCCGCCGACAAGATGAACCTGGCCACGCTCGGCAATGTGGTCAGTCAGCTGCATATGCATGTGATCGTGCGTCGACGTGAGGATGTCGCCTGGCCCGCGCCGGTGTGGGGGCGGCATCCGGCGCAGCCTTACGCCGGGCAGCAGGTGCGACGGATCATCGATAAGCTGCGCCTGGTGCTGACCGAGGATTTTCAGTTTGCCGGAGAGCCAGCATGAGTCTCGAGTCGCGGATCATGGAACTGGAGAGCCGCCTGGCTTTTCAGGATGACACCATTCAGGCGCTCAGCGATGAGCTGGTCGAGCAGAACAGGCGCATCGAGCGGATGCAGCTGCAATTGACGGTTCTGGCGCGACGCCAGGAGGAGTTGAGTGGTCAGGCGGATATTGCCGAAGATGAAGCGCCGCCACCGCATTACTGATATGAAAAAGCCCGGTTTCCCGGGCTTTTCTTTGCGTACCGCTCAGCGCCGCGAAGGGGCTGCTGCGATCACGTCTTCCGCCTGCAGGCCTTTGTCACGCTGCATGACCGAGAACTCCACGCGCTGGCCTTCGATCAGGACGCGGTGACCTTCGCCGCGAATGGCGCGAAAGTGCACGAAGATATCGTCACCCGAGTCGCGGGAAATGAAGCCGAACCCCTTGGATGTGTTGAACCACTTGACCGTGCCGGTCTCGCGATCATCTGCAGTCACGCTGGTGCTGACACTGGCTTTTGGCACGGGCGGACGTTGCTCTGCGCTGCGCGGCTGCGTGTTCAGTTGCGCTGCAAGGTTCAGTACCACGGCGATGACCAGGGCCAGAAGCGGCAGCCAGATGGCGGGTTGGCTACCGATGCTTGGCAGCGGGGCAAACAGGATCAGGCTCTGTACCACGGCAGCCAGTATCAAGAGAGCCGATGACAGTCCCAGCAGTTGTTGACGCGCAGCGTGGGCGTTCTGTTGCTGCGCTGCGGCAAGCAGGTTGAGCAGGCCGATGAGGGCCAGATAGATGGCATCCGGGGTGGTCAGGAACGAAGTGGAAAAACCGGGTACGGCAGACAGCAGCAGGGCGGCAAACCCTGTCACGAGATGGGCAATCTTCAACATCTTCGATGAACTCACTGATTGAATGATGACTCAAGGTGTTGCGGAGAGAGCGCGCTTGTAAGGGTTGCCAGTCGAACGGCAACGACGCGCGCCGGTATACAGGGTTAGCGACGCCGCAGAACGGTAATGCGGCGTGCAGGGCTATTTAACAGCAAAGGCGGGGGCTTCTCAAATCAAGCGCTTAGCATCGTTTCGCTGGTAATCGGGTGGACCTGATTGCGGCCGGCGCGTTTGGCCTGATAAAGCGCGTCATCGGCGCGGGTAAGCAGGGATTCGAAGGTGTCGCCTTCTTCGGCCATGGCGCAGCCGAAGGACGCGGTAATGCTGTCCAGAACCTGGTCCGTTCGCCTTACCTTGATCCTCAGTGACTGGATCTTGTGGCGCAGTCGTTCGGCGAAATCGAGAACTTCGTTGAGGTTGACGCAGTTGCGCAGTACCACGCAGAACTCTTCGCCGCCGTAGCGCGCAGCAAAGGCCTCTGGTGGCAGCAGGTCGCGCAATAGTTGTCCGACGTGTTGCAGTACGCGATCACCCAGTGGATGGCCGTACTGGTCGTTGAACTGCTTGAAGTGGTCGATATCCAGAATCACCAGCGCCAGGCCCTGCTGCGACTCGTTCAGGGCGCGCTCCAGCAGGCGGGTAAAGGCATGGCGATTGAATACGCGGGTCAGGCTGTCGAGCGTTGCTGCCAGATGTGCGCGTTCCAGTTGGCTGCGCAGGTGAGTGATCTCCTGCTGTGCGGCGCGCAGGCGATAGAGGAATTTTTCCTGCTGATCCTGCATCAGCTGGGTGCTTTCCTGCAGTTCGCTGAGCACGCTGGGTAGATCGTCGACGATGGGTTCCTGCAGTGCGCTGAGGCCCTGGCTCAGGCTCTGCTGGTAATGCAGGCCGCCGATCACGCTGCGTGAGACGTCGCCTTCGATATCATCGACCAGCTCGATTACCTGCTGCTGGCCGGCACGGGCTTCTTCCAGCTCGCCGCGGATGATGTAGTCGCGAAACAGCCGGCTGGCGGTTTCCGGCGGGAACACGTCGAAGTCTTCCACCACCTTGTCCAGGCGGCGGTTGAGCTCAGGTTCGCTGCCTCTGCTGTAGGTGTACCACAGCGCGTAGTGCAGCGGATTTGGCGGGATGTCGTGGCGCATCATCAGCGGCACGGCCTGCTTCAGGAGGTCGGCCGCCTTGCGGGTTTCCTCCGGATACAGATCGATGATGCTGGGCGGTTTGGCTGGTTGACTCATGGGTGTCGGAAACTCAATGGCGAATGGCCAGAGCATAGATCAGGGCAAGGCTGCCTGCCTAATGAAAAGGCCCGGATCACCGGGCCTCTGAGTATCTCAAGCAGCGAGCAGGCTGCGCAGCATCCAGGCGGTTTTCTCGTGCACCTGCATGCGTTGGGTCAGCAGGTCGGCAGTCGGCTCGTCGCTGACCTTGTCCAGCAGCGGGAAAATGCCGCGCGCAGTGCGTACGACGGCCTCTTGGCCTTGTACCAGCTGCTTGATCATATCGTCGGCGCTGGGTACGCCTTCCTCTTCCTTGATCGAGGACAGGCGGGCGTAGGCGGCGTAGGTGCCTGGCGCCGGGAAGCCCAGTGCACGGATGCGTTCGGCGATTGCGTCAACCGCCAGGGCCAGTTCGGTGTACTGACCTTCGAACATCAGGTGCAGGGTGTTGAACATCGGACCGGTGACGTTCCAATGGAAGTTATGGGTCTTCAGGTACAGGGTGTAGGTGTCGGCCAGAAGGCGCGAGAGACCTTCGGCGATGGCGGCGCGATCCTGTTCGGCGATTCCGATATTGATTTCCATGGTTTTTCTCCTTTCAGGTGAGCCCAGGGTGTCTATCCCGCAATGTTGGTGAGAGCCTAACACGCAGGGCGTCGAGATGATCTTGGCTTATATCAATGAAGGCGATGCTTAGAGGCTATTGATAGCGGACGGTTCAATAAATCCTGCTCTGGCGGCGTCAATCCTCTGTGTGGCGCAAGGCTCGCTCAGCCGTGCGCCAGCCCGGGCTTCTGCTGCAGGGTGCGATTGAACACCTCCACCCAATGGGCGCTGAATTGCTGGCCGGCAAGGTTGTTGATTTCCAGGATGGCGCGTAGCAATGGGCGCTTGCTCAAGGTCTGGTGTGCACGTTCATGGGTCCTTGCGTCAAAGGTGTCGACGATATGCAGGATCAGTGCGCCTGGGGCAATCTCCTTTTCGCGCAGGCCTTTGGGGTAGCCAGAGCCGTCAGCGTGTTCCTGATGCTGGAGGATGATCTCCATGGCTGCTGACCACTCAGGCATGCGTTTGAGCAGGTCGCTGGCCAGGCGTGGGTGGCCTTGCATCATGCGTCGTTCTTCGCGGCTGAAATGGCTTTGCTTGTGCAGAAGCTCCAGCGGCAGGAAGGCCATGCCCAGATCATGCAGGCAGACGGCGGCCGCCAGTTGCTCTGGCTGCTCAGCGTATCCGCCCGCTGCATTGATGCTCAGTGCCAGTTCCAGCAGGCGCAGGTTGCGGCCTCGCCAGTAGGGTGAGCGCTGTTCGGCGGCCTCGGTCAGTGCGCAAAAGAACTGCAGGTCGGGCTGGATCGCGATTGCGTGGCGTGCCAGCAGCGCCGCGCTTGTGCTGGGTTCCACTTCTTCGCTGAGTTGCAGGCGAGTGCTGGGGTCCATCTGCTGCAGCAGCTCGAGACGTACCTCGCTCTGGCGCTCATTCGGCGTCATGGCCAGCGCCTGAAGCGCGCCGCAGAGTCGGCTGACCTGCGTGTTGTCCGGGGCGGCTTCGGCGTCGCCCAGTGCCTGAGCGACCAGGGCGCGAAGATGGTCGAGGCTGAGCAGCAGTATGTCCCCGAGCAGGCTGTCGAAGGTCAGGCGGCCCGAGCGCAGGGCATCGAGTACGTCCTCCATGGCTTGTGGCAGCGGCATCAGCTCGTTGAGCTCGACGTAACCAAGATTGCCCTTGAGCGTATGAATCAGGCGAAACAGCTCGCGCAACCGTTCCGTGCTCTTTGGCGCTCGCTCCAGTTCGATCAGCAGTTGCTCGCAGCGGGGAAACTGCTCGGCGGCGTCAAGGCGAAAATCTTCCAGCAGATCGCTGGACAGGTCGCTGCGATGGGGGTGGGTCATGGTCGTTCTCCTGGCAGGAGGCGCCCTTCATTATAGAAGCCATCTGCCGAGCGGCTGCGTCATGACGATTTACGCTATATAATCCCGCTCTTTATCGAAGCGCGGCGTACGGTTGGACGTTCGCCGTGGTGTAGCTCCTGCCCAGGGCGCTGGGGGCTGCCTGACCTATCCAAGACCTTAGAGAAGCGAAACACGATCATGATGCGCAGCCACTATTGCGGCCAGTTGAACGAGAGCCTGGATGGCCAGGAAATCACCCTTTGCGGCTGGGTACATCGTCGCCGTGACCATGGCGGGGTGATCTTCCTCGATATCCGTGATCGTGAAGGTCTGGCCCAGGTGGTGTTCGATCCTGATCGTGCCGATACCTTCGCCAAGGCTGACCGCGTGCGCAGCGAATACGTGGTCAAGATCACCGGCAAGGTGCGTCTGCGTCCAGCGGGCGCGGTCAACCCGAACATGGCGTCCGGCGCCATCGAGGTGCTGGGCTATGAGCTGGAAGTGCTCAACGAAGCGGAAACCCCGCCGTTCCCGCTCAATGAGTACACCGACGTTGGCGAAGAAACCCGCCTGCGTTATCGCTTCATCGACCTGCGTCGCCCGGAAATGGCCGAGAAGCTCAAGCTGCGCTCGCGCATCACCTCGAGCATCCGTCGCTACCTCGACGACAACGGCTTCCTCGACGTGGAAACACCGATTCTGACTCGCGCCACCCCGGAAGGTGCGCGCGACTATCTGGTGCCGAGCCGTACCCACGCCGGCAGCTTCTTCGCCCTGCCGCAGTCGCCGCAGCTGTTCAAGCAACTGCTGATGGTCGCCGGCTTCGACCGCTACTACCAGATCGCCAAGTGCTTCCGCGACGAAGACCTGCGCGCTGATCGTCAGCCTGAATTTACCCAGATCGACATCGAGACCAGCTTCCTCGATGAAAAAGACATCATGGAC
>CAMPIF010000157.1 GCA_946886245.1 Ectopseudomonas composti
GTGCAGGCCAGCGTGCTGGGCCAGGCGAGCATCCGCTCCGGCCTCTTGCTGCTCGCCCTGCTCGACCGCGACGAGCGCCGTAGCCTGCTGCTCAACAGCGCCTCCTCGCTGCTGCGCATCCCCCGCGAGGCCCTGCGCGCCAACCTGCTGGAATGGACACAAGCCTCCCGCGAATACAGTGGTGGCCCAGGCCCGGCAGGCAAGGCTCGCCCCGCCCAGGAAGCGTCTCAGGACAGCGTGCTCGACCAATACACCCAGGATCTCACCGCCGACGCCCGCGCCGGGCGCATCGACCCCATCGTCGGGCGCGACGGCGAAATCCGCCAGAGCATCGACATCCTCCTGCGCCGCCGGCAGAACAACCCGATCCTGGTCGGTGCCCCCGGCGTCGGCAAGACCGCCGTGGTCGAAGGCCTGGCCCTGCGCATCGCCGCTGGCGACGTGCCGCCGCCCTTGCAGAACGTCATCCTGCGCGTGCTCGACCTCGGCCTATTGCAGGCCGGCGCCGGGGTCAAGGGCGAGTTCGAGCAGCGCCTCAAGGGCGTGATCGACGCGGTGCGCAACAGCGAGCAGCCGATCATCCTGTTCATCGACGAGGCCCATACCCTGATTGGCGCCGGAGGCAGCGAAGGCGGCAGCGACGCCGCCAACCTGCTCAAGCCTGCCCTGGCTCGTGGCGAACTGCGCACCCTCGCCGCCACCACCTGGCTGGAATACAAGAAGTACTTCGAAAAGGACCCGGCCCTGGCCCGCCGCTTCCAACTGGTGCAGGTGGAAGAACCTGACGAAGCCACCGCCGTGGAAATGCTGCGTGGCGTCGCTGCCAAACTGGAACAGCACCATGGCGTGCAGGTGCTCGACAGCGCCATTCAGGACGCGGTCAAGCTCTCCCATCGCTACATTTCCGGCCGCCAGTTGCCGGACAAAGCCATCAGCGTGCTCGACACCGCCTGCGCCCGCGTCTCCCTCGGCCAACACGACGTGCCGCCACCGCTGGAAAGCCTGCGCCACCGCGAAGTGGCGGTGAGCGAAGAACTGCAACGCCTGCGCCGCGAACAGACCACCGGCCTCGACCACCGCGAACGCATCACCGCCCTGGAGCAGGAATCCACCAGCAACCGCAGCGCCATTCGCGAGCTGGAAACCCGCTGGGGCGAAGAACGCGAAGCCGTGCGCGAATTGCTGGAGGCCCGCCGCGAACTGCTGGCCTTGAGCGAAAGCGCCGATGCCAGCCAGCCCGACGACACCCTGGATGAACGCAGCGACTACCTGGCCGCCGAACTGGCGCGACTCGAGGCCGGCCTCGACGCCATCCGCCAGGATGACCCGCTGGTGCCCGAACAAGTGGATTCACGCACCGTGGCGGCGGTGATCGCCGGCTGGACCGGCATCCCCATTGGCAAGATGCTCGCCGACGAAGCCTACGCCGTGCGCACACTCGGCCAGCGCCTGGGCCAGCGGGTGATGGGCCAGAACAGCGCCCTGGCCACCATCGCCCAACGTATCCAGGCCTACCGCGCCGGCCTCACCGACCCGGCCAAGCCGGTGGGCGTGTTCCTGTTGGTGGGCCCTACCGGCGTCGGCAAGACCGAAACCGCCTACGCCCTGGCCGACGCCCTCTACGGTGGCGAACGCAACCTCATCAGCATCAACCTCTCCGAGTATCAGGAGGCCCACACCGTCAGCCAGCTCAAGGGCGCCCCGCCCGGCTACGTCGGCTACGGCACAGGCGGCGTGCTCACCGAAGCGGTGCGCCGCCGCCCTTACTCCGTGGTGCTGCTGGACGAAATCGAAAAGGCCCACCCCGACGTGTTGGAAGCCTTCTACAACGTCTTCGACAAGGGCGTGATGGAAGACGGCACCGGCCTGGTGGTGGACTTCAAGAACACCGTGATGCTCGCCACCAGCAACGTCGGCGCCGAACTGGTGCTGGACACCCCTGCTGACCAACTCGGCAGCGATGCCTTCAACGAACGCCTGCGCAAGGTGCTGCTACAAGCCTTCCGCCCGGCCTTCCTCGCCCGCATGACCGTCGTGCCCTACCGCCCGCTAGACGAAGCGACGCTGGAAGGCATCGTCCTGGCCAAGCTGGAAAAACTGCGGGAGCGCTACAAGGCAGCGACTGGCAAGCAGTTCGACTTCGACCCGGCCATCGTCAAGGCCGTACTTGCCAAATGCAGCGCAGCGGGCGCGCGGGATATCGAGAATGTGCTGATGGCGCAGGTGACAGGGAAATTGGCGGAGTGGGTGCTTGAATAAAACTCCAACTTCCACCATCCCTTAACACTTAAAAGAAAACCCAAATAGCCCTAAGGAAATCAACCATGGGAAAAGAAATAGAAGCCGGCGAAGGGGCCAACGTAATCAGAAGCATATTTGGAGCAGTGGATGAAAAATACGGTGCGATTGCCGAGTTTCTATCCAATCGAGATGACTTCTCAACAGCACTAGCCCAAGTATCTTCAGATCTATGGAAAGCCTACAACAACCCACTAATTACAAACATAACTGGTCGATTCACATGGGCGCTCCGCTCTCTCGCCAATAGTTATGGCTTCTACTATAACGACTTTATTGTTTACACCGGCCCTCTAGATACCGAGAAATTTAAATCCTACATAGAACAAGGATATTTCTGGAAAGATTCCTTTGCGCCGGAGCATGGAGAGTTTTCCCACGCTTATCAATGGCTGGCTATTGCAAGACACTTCAAGGGACGAGACGAGCATAGCATACCAAGTCTGTTCAGAGAAACGGTCAAACATGTAGCTAACAAGACGGTTATTGGCGTATCTGGACCAGGCGGGACGCGGGAAGTCACAAACATATCCATGTGGCCATGGCTGTGCGATTGTTTCCCCTACGCAAGGATGAGGAAACCCGAAACGCTTACTGAGGAGTATGAAATCTATAAAAATGAACTACGGCACACTTACTCGGATACGATGAGGTGCCCTAATACGATTGAACTTATGGCGAGAAGTCTCGACAAAAGCTTTATTAGCTACATGGCAAACTACCGCATCAAGAAACTAGAAAGTGATCGAGACGAAATGAAGCCCGTAGTCAAATCAATCTACGAACGAAATAGCGTCAAAATAAGCCGCCAACTGAATGAGCTAAACCTTATCTCTCAATCTCAGACATTACGAAAGGAGCGCAAAAGCTATTTTGAAGCGCACGACAGTGCAGCTGAACGAATTTTCAAAAGAGCGAACAGCAACTACATGCTTTTGTCAGACAAAGACATCGAGCAGGTAGAGATTGAGCTGCACGGTTTTAAGGGAACCATTCCACGCCATGTACTGGAAGGCAAGCCGTCCACACTGAAGATAACCGAGCAAAGCCCGATCAGGAACTATTACGACCCACAAAAACGACTTCAATAGCTCACGACACGAGTTAGATCTCCAATGGGGAAAAAGGGAACAGATTTATTTATTGGCGCCCCACTTCTCCAAAATAAATCTGCCACTTTTTTTGCTCACCCCCCTTTTTTTGGCAGAATAACATTAAAACAACACTTAAACAAAACTTCACCGCGCGACCGCAGCGTTCCAATCGGACCAGCTAACATTGACCTGGTGTCATAGGAGAAAAGTCAGAAACCAACTGCGATGATACATATCAGATGTATTATTGAGAGGTAAAAATGCCAAAATTGATCGTCACAACCTCCTCAGGAGCTTTGATTGGCCAACATCACATTGCTGTGATCGGACAACGGGAAAAATGGACAATCAGCTCCAGTAACGGTGTTGTCACGGGGCTTTCCATAACTTTCAATGTAATACCCGCGGTAATTGGAGATTATAAAACTGAGGATGGAAATAGTTATGCCACTCCTTTTTTGGTTTCTGGCATGAACGCTACCTTCTATTGGATCCAGACCGGGGCCATTACGATCACCATAAAAGCGCTAGTAAACGGTCAACCTGCTCTGCGAAAAATTGAGGCGCAAGTCCTGACCCCCAATGTAGTGGAGTATATCGGTACCACCAGTCGAACCGAAATTTATAGCAGCGTCCTCCCAGGCCGGGAAGCACACGCTGAGGACGAAACGATCTCCATGCTTCGCTTCGGAAACACTGATAAGCCAGGCATATCCTTTAGCGCAAAGGTAAGCATGCCTACCAAAATCCGGTGTACGGGAAAGTTATTTATGATGCAGACGATGACGGTAAATCGAAAGAAGACAACAATATTAAATTCTTTTGAGCATGCTCACACCGATGATTCCGTCCTTGACCAGGAAGTCTATTATGGACAAATTCATTCAGATAAGGATAAGAGTTTTATCCAAGCCACTTCAGGCTTGTATGTGTTCGAATCTGAAGACAGCCCCGCAACTACCCTAGGCAAGAGCGGAGCAAACCGCACCTACAAAAACGTTGAGGTGGACGAAAAGTATTGCATGTACATCATGTTCTGCCCCAAAGACGGAATTTCAGTGGCAATTGCTGAGTTATTTTGGCGCTGGCAAGCAACCGCTACCTTTAACGAAACCAGCGGTAGTTGGACTTTGCAAATAGGCGGCGACTCCAGCGAAGTCCGTTACCTCCAAGGGAACCGTGATCGAATCACATTGCGGCTACCAATCTGGCGCGACAACTCAGCTACCGAACTCGAAAGTGATACCTAGGAACCACCAATGCCCCGCCCCACCGACACCAATACCAGCCTCTCCCTCAGCGCCTCCGCCCTGACGGATCTTTACCCCCAGACGCTTTCAGGGGACGAAGCGTTGAATGAGTTGGGCAGCCTGACCCTCCACGGCGACAGCGCCACTGCGCTGACGTTGAGCAGTGCCGTGGCCACACATATCACCGCCACTCTGCACAACGACGCCAACCAGCGCCCTCTCGATGCGCTGGTCGCGGAGATCCGCCAGCTCCCCGCCGATGCTACGGCAGACCGCTATCAAGTGGTGCTGCGCCCCTGGCTCTGGTGGCTGACGCTGGCCAGCAACAACCGGGTGTTCCAGAACCTGTCAACCAGCGATATCGTCACCACCATTTTCAAGGCCCACGGCTTTACCGACTTCAAGCTGTCACTCTCCGGCAGCTACGAGCCGCGCGAGTATTGCGTGCAGTACGGCGAAACCGACTTCGCCTTCGTTTCGCGGCTGCTGGAGGAAGAAGGCATCTTCTGGTTCTTCACCCACGAAGACGGCAAGCACACGCTGGTGCTGGGCGACAGCAGCGATGCCTTCGTGCATATCCCCAACGGGCCGAAGGTGCCCTACCTGGACCAGGACATCGGCGTGCGCGAGCTGCATGGCATCCGCTCGGCACAGTACAGCGTGCAGGCGGTGAGCGGGGTGTACAGCGCCACGGACTACGCCTTCACCACACCCACCACCTCACTCTACAGCCAGGCCGAGGCGGTGGCCGGGCCGCTGTCGACGTACGAGCACCCAGGCGGTTATATCGCCAAGGCACGGGGCGATGCCTTGACCAAGCAGCGCGTGGACGGGCTGCGCAGCCAGGAGAAGCGCCTGATCGGCGAGAGCGACTGCCGCTGGCTGGTGCCCGGCCACTGGTTCACCCTCACCGGACACGACGACACCAGCCTCAATATCGACTGGGTGCTGACCTCGGTCACCCATGATGCCAGCCACGAGCACTACCGCAATCGCTTCGAGGCCATCCCCAAAGCCACCGCCTACCGTCCGCCACGGCTCACACCCAAGCCGCGTATGCACACCCAGACCGCGCAAGTGGTGGGCAAATCCGGCGAGGAGATCTGGACCGACCAGTACGGCCGCATCAAGATCCAGTTCCCCTGGGATCGCGACGGCAAGAACGACGAAACCTCGTCCTGCTGGGTGCGCGTGGTGCTGCCCTGGAGCGGCAAGGGCTTCGGCATGCAGTTCATCCCACGCATTGGCCAGGAAGTGATCGTCACCTTCATCGACGGCGACCCGGATCGCCCGCTGGTCACCGGCTGCGTCTACAACGGCGACAACACCCTGCCCTACGCCCTGCCTGACAACCAGACCCAATCCGGTATCAAGACCAACTCCTCCAAGGGCGGTGGCGGCTTCAACGAGCTACGCTTCGAGGACAAGAAGGACGCCGAGGAAGTCTTCCTCCAGGCGCAGAAGGACATGAAGGTCAACGTACTCAACGACAGCACCGCCACCATCGGCCACGACGAAACTCTCACGGTGCAGAACGCCCGCACCCGTACGGTGAAGGAAGGCGACGAGACCATCACCCTGGAGAAAGGCAAGCGCACCGTGACCATCCAGACCGGCAGCGACACCCTCGATGTGAAGGACAGTCGCACCGTCAGCGTCGGTGCCGACCAGACCCACAGCACCGGCGGCGACTACAGCCACACCGTCAGCGGCAACTACGAGCTGACCGTGGACGGCAACCTCACCATCAAGGTGACCGGCACCCTCACCCTGCAAAGCAGCGGCGACCTCACCGCCAAGAGCGACAAGAACCTCACCACCCAGGCCGGCATGGCCCTCACCGACAAGGCCGGCACCTCGCTCACCAACCAGGCGGGCACGTCTCTAGACAACAAGGCCGGCACCACCCTGACCAACGAGGCCGGCGTCAGCCTCACCAACAAGGCCGCTGCCGAACAGACCGTGGATGGCGGCGGCATGCTGACCATCAAGGGCGGCCTGGTGAAGGTCAACTGAGGCGCCCATGTCCAACGGCAATCTCGACCTCACCCGTGGCGACAGCCGCCTCCAGGGCACACTGCAGGACGGCGCCCTCAACGGCCCGGTACGCATCCAGGAAGCCGGTCGCCCGCAGGCCCGGCTCGGCTACACCAACGGCGTGCTGCACGGCCCCAGCGTCCTCTACCACCCCAACGGCCAGGTGTCGGCACAACTGCCCTACGCCGACGGGCGCCTGCATGGCGTGGCCCAGTACTTCGCCGCCGAAGGCTGGCTACAGCGCAAGGTCGCCTACCGCCAAGGCTTGATGCACGGCGAAGCGAGCAGCTACTACCCGGACGGCAGCCTGGCCGAACTGGAGCTGTATCGCGATGGAGTGCGCGACGGTCTCTACCAACGCTTCCATGTCAACGGCCAGGTATCGCATCGCAGCCGCTACCTCAACGGCAAGCCGCTGGACGAAGGCCAAGGCTTCGCCGAAGACGGCCGCCCACTGAACGTCGAAGGCAAACCCATCTCGCGGCTACGCTGGTGGTGGCGGCGCTGGCAGGAATCGGCCGAGGCCTGATCAGGGAATCAGCATCTGCACCTGGCCGGGCATAACGACCTTGATCACGCCGGCCCAATTGCACATCAGGGTGCTGTTGGAATCGAGCGACGGCATGTTACCGAGCAACATGGTCGGTGGTCCGCCCGGGATCCAAGGTGTCGCGGTTGCCGGTATACAAGGCATGGGCGTCAACACACCCAAGGCTGCTGCAGTCGCGGCAGCGACCATGGGGTTGGCAAGGCTCTGGCACATGCCGAAAGGCAGGATATTCACCAGCGGGATGTGATCCATGATGTTCGCCGCAGGCATACCCGCCGTGAGCGTACGGTTCTGCGGCAACACGTTCAACATGCTAGGGGCGATACCAAAACTGCACTGCAGTGTGGCACCGCTGCATACCTGTGGACAGCCCATTGATACCCTTCCTGGTACGGTTCTATTTCGGCTAGTTGAAACTCACATCAACGATTCGAAGTCTCCGCTTCCCGATGCACTCGAACCGAAGAGATATCCAACTCCTCCACAAGCGCTTCTTGGTCCCGCTGGCCGGTTAGTTGACCTACCAGCTCCCACTGCTGATCCAGCTCTTCATTGATAGCCTGCATGCGCTCAATCATGCGCTTGGCTGAATTCTGCAGTGCTGCATCCTGGCTTCGCAGCTGTTCGAAGGCCATTGCGGTTACGGATGCGGTGATGTGGGTCATGCTGCGAGCCATGAGGCCCAGCAACTGTATCAACTGCTCTTCCTTGGCAGACATGGCTTACTCCTCCAACGGCTGATTACCAGCGTAGCTGATAGACACGCTGAATACGGAGGTAAGGCTGTAAGCCAATCGCCATACCTGGAGTGAGACCGGTGCCCTCCTTCCCCGTTAGCCGCGGGATTGACTGGCTCACATATCAACCAAGTACGCCACAGTAGGTTGCCATCCTGAAACCCTCGGGCTAGAGTGCGCCCGTCGTGGTAGATCCCACGGCCGGGAGTCGAAACCCGTTTTGTCTGAGGGCGCGGCAGCGTTCATAGCTGCGTAGTAGGTACCTTGTACTCTGCTACTGCATTTCTATGGCGGGCCGTGCGGGGCAGGCTTTTGCCTGGCCGGTTCCCTCGGACGCCGGTATTTCGACCCCCGTACGGTTCGCCACCATTACCGAGTCGAAACGGTGTTGGTGGTTCCTCTCACTGTCCGAGGAGCATAAGGAATGCGCTACCCCTTTTTTACCCGAGAGCTCCGCCTTGGGCTTCAGGTCTTGCTGTCCACCTCTGCTCCGGAGGTGCCCCATGGCTGAGTTCGAATCCTGCGTTGTACCTTTTCCGCTGCAGCGAAGTCGGCTGCATGAATCCGAACGCTCTCCCCTACCCTCTGAAGCTGCAGCTGAATTGCGTGGCGTCATGCTCGGCAATCTGCTCGACCAACTAGCTGAGCCTGACGGCTTGCAGCCGGACCTGCGCGTACGCATCGCTGCTTATTCAGCGCTGGCTCTGCTCGATGAGATGGTCGTGCTCTATC
>CAMPIF010000158.1 GCA_946886245.1 Ectopseudomonas composti
CGCCTGAAGATCAGCGCCCAGCCACTGCCGGAATACCGCTATCGCGACTACGGCTCGCTGATCTCGCTGTCGAGCTTCTCTGCGGTCGGCAATCTGATGGGCAACCTGACCGGCAGCGTCATGCTCGAAGGCTGGCTGGCACGGGTGTTCTACGTGTCGCTGTACCGCATGCACCAGATGGCCCTGTATGGCGTGCCACGCACCCTGCTGCTGATGCTCAGCGATCGCATCGGGCGCAGCACCGAGCCGCGCCTGAAACTGCACTAAAGCAGCAGTAACAAGCGCTGTAGGGTGGGCCGGGCGGCGATCCGCTTCAGCCCACCTCTCGCCCCCCGCTGGTGGGCTAAAGCCCACCCTACGAGCTAGAAGCGGACGCAGGGCGGGACAGGGGGAGACGAGCAGATGCGTAGCCCGGATGAAATCCGGGACGCTCTCGATACAGAACAGCCGCCCCGGACCGCATTCGAGCCGCGTCGCAAAAACCAAACACGCAAACACGAAAAAGCCCGCACTAGGCGGGCTTGTTCGTTGTAGTGGTGGGTCGTGTAGGATTCGAACCTACGACCAATTGGTTAAAAGCCAACTGCTCTACCAACTGAGCTAACGACCCAAAAATGGTCGGGGTAGGGGGATTCGAACTCCCGACATCTTGCTCCCAAAGCAAGCGCGCTACCGGACTGCGCTATACCCCGATAGGAAGTTGGCTCCGCGACCTGGACTCGAACCAGGGACCCAATGATTAACAGTCATTTGCTCTACCGACTGAGCTATCGCGGAACTTCGGTCTTCCAGCTCTGCTGCGCTTCGGCTTTCGCTTTACCGCTTCAGAGGCGCGCCATTTTACGTAGCAAAATTTCCCTGTCAAGCCCTGCAAACTGCTTTTACGACAATGCTTTGCAGACAAGCCATGGACTACTATATGTTTCATCGAACTGCGGCACGACGCAGGACGCGCCAGCCGACGACGCCAGTCAGGACAGTCCATGAGCAACCAGGACAAGCCCCCCATTCATCCCAAGGTGGTCAGCCTCGCCAGCCGCGGTATACAGCCGCGCTTCAGCGATCTGGTACAGGCCTGCCGCAAATTGGTGATGAATCGCCTGGCGGAGCATCTGAGCGGTGTATTCGGCCAAGTCGATGACACCCTGTTCGAGTGCGCCGAGAAGGCCGAGAACAACAAGGTGCAGACGCTGTTCTTCGACAACATGCGCGAGATCCGCCGCCAACGCCCACAGATCGAGCGCAGCTACCACCAGGCCATCGCCAACAATTTCTCGGATTTCCTCGACGGCAAACTGCAGGATCAGACGCCGGCCGAAGTGGACCCCGAGCAGTTGGCCCTGGTGCAAAACGAGGATTACGAAGAAACCCTGCAAGTCACCAATATGGTCAGCCGGGTCAAGGCACGCTGCACCCAGCCGCTGTTCGCCCTGGAGCAGCGCCTGGCGCTGCTCAACAACGGCCAGAAGCTCGGCGAGGACAGCAACCCCTTCGGCCCGCAGGCCATTGCCCAGGCGTTTCGCGATGCGCTGGCGCCCTGCCCCTTCCCGCTGCAGATCAAGACCATCCTGTACATGCTCTTCGATCGCCATGTGATGCAGAGCCTCGATTCACTCTATGGCGCACTCAACCAGCGCCTGATCGATGCCGGCGTGCTGCCCAACCTCAAGTACAGCGCGCAGATCAACCAGAGCGTCAGCCGCCCCGATGCGCCTCAGGCAGAAGCCCCGACGCCCCAACAACAAGCGCCGGGCAGGGCGGGCGCGACTTCCGCCCCCGTGGAACCGGCGCTGTTCGACCTCGATCTCAGCGCCCCGCCGCCGAGCGATCCGGCCGCACTGTTCAGTGGTTTGTCCAGCCTGCTCGGCGAGCACCGTCAGAGCCACCCGGACGCCCCGCTCCTGGGCGGCACACGGAGCATCATCAGCTTCTCGCCGCGCGAGGCCAGCCGCACCTACAGCGCCAGCGAATTGCTCGCTGCGCTCAACCGCATGCAACAGCAGTCGGCCCACGAACTGGCCCAGCGCCTGCATCAGCCACAGGCCGTAGAAGGCCTCAAGGCCGACCTGCAACAGCAATTGGAGTCGCACAGCAGCCTGCCGGGCGACAGCAAGGTGTCCGACCAGGAAGCCGACGTCATCGACCTGGTGGGCATGCTGTTCGACTTCATCCTCGATGACGAGAACCTGCCGGACGCCTGCAAGACCGCGCTCTCGCACCTGCATACGCCCTATCTGAAAATTGCGCTGCAGGACAAGGCACTATTCACCCAGCACCACCATCCGGCGCGACGCCTGCTCAACACCATGGCTCAGGCCGGTGTGCTGTACGGCAACGAAGGCGACGAACGCGGCCTGCTGGCCAAGATGCAGTGGGTGGTCGAACGGGTGATTCACGGTTTCAGCGGTGATCTGGGGCTGTTCGACAGCCTGATCGAGGAGTTCAACGAATACGTCGAGACCCTGCGCCACAAGGTCGAACTGCGCGAGCGTCGCGCGGTCGAGGCGGCCAAGGGCCGTGACCGCCTGCTCGGGGCTCGCGAACAGGCGCTTGAGGTGATTCAGCGCTGCGTCGGGCAGCGCGACCTGCCAACCATCATCCGCAATTTCCTCGAACTGACCTGGGCCGATGTCCTGGTTTTCGTCTTGCTGCGCCACGGCGAGCAGAGCACGGAGTGGAAGCGCTCCTGCGAAGTGGCCGAACAGCTGGCCTGGAGCGGCACGCCGCTCGGCGAGGTCGAGGTACTGCAATTGCAGGAACAGCGCGTGCCCATGCTCAGCGACCTGCGCAAAGGCCTGGAATTGCTCGGCGGCTACCATGAGGACGGCATCCGTCGCCTGCTGCAGGACCTGGTGGCCTGCCAGCACGCGGTGCAAGCCAAACAACCGCAGTTGGCCGCCCAGCTCAGACCCACCCTGCCAGAAAGCCCCCTGGGCGCCATGCTCGGTGAGGATGCCGACCTGGCTCGCCAGGCACCTTCGCGCAGCAAGCTCTCGGCACGCGCACAAGCCCTGGCCAAGGAACTGGCCAGCGTCGAATTCGGTACCTGGTTCGAGTTCGTCGAGGACGGCAAGAGTCGCGTACTCAAGCTTTCCTGGTTCAGCCCGACCACGCACAACTACATGTTCGTCGACCACAGTGGTCAACGCGTGGCGATAAAGCCGCTGACCCTGCTGGCCAGCGAGATGGAAAAGGGCCTGGCCCGAATCGTCACTCCCGAACGCGCGACGCCACTGGTCGATCGCGCGCTGACTGCCATTTACCGTGTGCTGCAGCGCTTCACTGGGCGCACGGCCGAACCCCGCTGAGGAATTTCCATGGAAGAGCGTCGTCAACACAGCCGCCATGGCACCGAAATGCAGCTGGAGGTCTTCGACCTGAACAGCGGGCAGCGCCTGGGCCGCATCGTCGACCTGTCTGCCGATGGCTTCATGCTGTTCAGTGACACCCCCCACACCGCCGACGCGGTGCTGGAATGCCGCCTGGTATGCACCTCAGGCAGCGATTCGGTACAAGAGGTACACCTGGGCGCCGACTGCCTGTGGAGCCGTCCCGGTGCCGACGGCCAGCATTGCTGGGCCGGCTTTCATATCATCGATCTGGCCGAGGATCAGGCCAAGGCACTGGAAAGCCTGCTGGCCAGGCTCTGAAGTAGGGTGCGCTGTGCGCACCGATATTCCAGCGTAACTACGAAACCAAAGCAGCCTTTCGTGGGGCGCCGCTCCTGCAGACAGCCTGCGCCCACAACGCAAAACGGAGCCCGCAGGCTCCGTTTTTCATCTGGCATAACACCGGGATATCGCATAGCGGGTTACGCGGCGCACTCTGCTCGTGAAACCAGCCGATTACGGGCCTGGCGCCGCTAACCCACTCTACGCCAGCTTCTTGTAGCGCACGCGGTGCGGCTGCGCGGCGGCCTCGCCCAGGCGTTTCTTGCGGTCAGCTTCGAACTCGGTGTAGTTGCCTTCGAAGAAGTTGACCTTGCCGTCGTCCTCGTAGGAGAGGATGTGCGTGGCGATACGGTCGAGGAACCAGCGATCGTGGGAGATCACCACCGCAGCGCCCGGGAAGTCCAGCAGCGCCTCTTCCAGCGCGCGCAGGGTTTCCACGTCGAGGTCGTTGGACGGTTCGTCGAGCAGCAGCACGTTGCCGCCCTGCTTCAGGGTCAGCGCCATGTGCAGGCGACCACGCTCACCACCGGAGAGGTCCTTGACGAACTTCTGCTGGTCGGCGCCCTTGAAGTTGAAGCGACCGACGTAACCGCGCGACGGCACCTCGTAGTTGCCGACCTTGATCATGTCGAAGCCGTCGGAAATCTGCTCCCACACGGTCTTGTTGCCTTCGAGCATCTCGCGACTCTGCTCGACGCTGGCGATCTGTACGGTTTCACCGATCTCGATATGGCCGGAATCCGGCTGCTCCTTGCCGGTGATCATGCGCAGCAGGGTCGACTTACCGGCACCGTTACCGCCGATCACGCCGACGATGGCGCCTTTGGGAATGCTGAAGGACAGGTCGTCGATCAACACGCGGTCGCCGAAGGACTTCGACACGTTGTGGAAGTCGATGACCTTGTCGCCCAGACGCGGACCGGCCGGGATGTAGATCTCGTTGGTCTCGCTGCGCTTCTGGAATTCCTGCGACTGCATTTCCTCGAAGCGCTGCAGACGCGCCTTGGACTTGGACTGACGCGCCTTGGCACCCTGGCGCACCCACTCCAGTTCGGCCTTCATCGCCTTGGCATGCGACGCCTCGGCCTTGGCTTCCTGGGCCAGACGATTGGCCTTCGATTCCAGCCAGCCGGAATAGTTACCCTCGTAGGGGATACCGTGACCGCGGTCGAGTTCGAGAATCCAGCCGGCGACATTGTCGAGGAAGTAACGGTCGTGGGTGATGGCCACCACGGTACCGGGGAAGTCGTGCAGGAAGCGCTCCAGCCAGGCCACCGAGTCGGCGTCCAGGTGGTTGGTCGGTTCGTCGAGCAGCAGCATGTCTGGCGCCGACAGCAGCAGGCGACACAGCGCCACGCGGCGTTTCTCACCGCCGGACAGGTGCTCGATCTTCGCGTCCCAGGCCGGCAGACGCAGGGCGTCGGCGGCGACCTCCAGCTGGCGCTCCAGGTTGTGGCCATCGGAAGCCTGCAAAATGGCTTCGAGTTTGGCCTGTTCGGCAGCCAGTGCATCGAAGTCGGCGTCCGGCTCGGCGTAAGCGGCGTAAACTTCGTCAAGACGGGCCTGGGCCTGCTTGATCTCGCCTACCGCCTCCTCGACGATGTCGCGCACCGTCTTGTTCGGGTCGAGCTGCGGCTCCTGCGGCAGGTAGCCGACCTTGATCCCCGGCATCGGACGGGCTTCACCGTCGATCTCGGTGTCGACGCCGGCCATGATGCGCAGCAGCGTGGACTTACCGGCGCCGTTGAGGCCCAGCACGCCGATCTTGGCGCCAGGGAAGAATGACAGGGAGATGTCCTTGAGAATTTCACGCTTCGGCGGGACGACCTTGCTGACCCGATGCATGCTGTAGACGTACTGAGCCATGGAGAACCTGACTGGTGAGAATGAGGGCTGAGAATGGCGGGCCTTGCAGGCACTGCGAAAGCGTTGCGAGTGACGAAACCGGCAATGCCTGCTGTCTGACCATCTGGCGCGTGCCGGCCTGGCCGCCGTATTACCGGCTGCAGGCCGTTTGCACGAAGCCTGCAGCGGGGCGTTTGCAGAGACCTTAGCCCCTGCTGGAGCGAACGCCAAGTACCGCGCGGACAGTTCACGCGCGCGGCGCAAAACTACCGGAATGTGCGTGGCAGGGCAAACCTACGTTCGTCGGCGCAGCTGGCACTTGGCCACGTTTACAGGCATTCTAGCCGGCTCGCGCGAGCGCAGGCATGCCCGCACGTCTCAACGCTCAAAATAGCCCAGCACCGGCTACAGGTTCACAGAACGTGTCGACTCCCTCATCCCAGCCTTCCTCCTCCCCGGGCGAGTCGCGCGCAGCGTTGCGCCGTGCCCTGGTGGTGCTGGTGCTGGCGATACTGGGATTGCTGGCCTGGCAACTGAGCCAGGAATATCGCCAGTTGCTCGATAGTCAGAAGCAACTGAGTCAGGGTTACGGCGCCCAACTGGCCAAACATCTGAGTCTGAACATGCGCCTCAAGGCGCAGGCGGGCCAGGCGATGCTGCAAAGCAGCCCAG
Organism: Ectopseudomonas composti; assembly: GCA_946886245.1. Next base: position 6,189 of record CAMPIF010000158.1, read on the forward strand.
CGCGCGCTGGCGACGGCAGCGAACTGGTCACGGCATTGCGCAGCATCTTCCCGACCGTCAACAGCGTGGCCTGGCTCGATGCCAACGGGCAGTTGCTGGCCGACAGCGCCAGCGAGTCGCGCGACCTCAGTTTCATTCGCAACCAGCAACAACGCAGCGGCGCAGCGCCCTATCACTTCGCCTTCAGCGCACTGGACGGCGGCGCGCTCTACCTGCTGCTGCGTCAGCCCGACCACAGCCACCGGATATTGCGCATGCGCACCAGTGCGCTGCGTGGCTGGCTGCGCGAGCAGCACCAGAGCGAGCACAAATGGTTGCTCGAAGACCTGCTCAGCCACCGCGTGATCGCGCGCGCCGACGACCTGCAACAGGCTGGCGGCATCATCGCCCCGGTGACTGCGGCAGAACAGGCACAAAGCCTGGACCTGATCGCCCTGCCCGGCAGCGACTGGCAACTGCGCGCCCTGTTCGATGCGGATCGCGCCGGCAACGAGCTGATGCCGACCCTGGCCGGCAAGTTCCTGCTGTTCGCGCTGTGCAGCCTGCTTACCCTGCTGGCCCTGTACGGCCTGCAACGCGAGCAGCGCAGCCTGCAGCGCCTCAATAGCGAAACACGCCGCTCGCTGCGCCAGGCCGCCAGTGCGCTCGGCGCCGTCGAAGAACGCATTCTGGTGACTCAGGCCGATGGCAAGGTGCGCTACCTGAACCCGCAGGCCGAAGCGCTGTTCGGCGTTCTCAGCGACGTGGCCGGGGAACTCCATTTGCTTGATCTGCTGCCCGATCTCGACCCGTTGCTGCTCAACAGCCCACAACTGACCAGCGACCTGGGACCGGAGCTGATCAGGGTCGAAAGCGAGGGGCGCGAGCGGCTGTTCGCCGTGACCCGTAGCGATATCAGCGAGGTCGGCCGCCATGCCGGTTACGTCTGGGTGCTGCGCGATGTGACCGATGAGCAGCAGGCCATGCGCGTACTGCAGGAAACCCGCAGACGCTATCAGGACATCTTCGACGGCACTGGCGTCGCCCTGTGCGTGCTCGACCTTTCCGGCCTGCGCAGCCTGTTGCTGCAGCACAAGTTGCGCGATGCGGCGGGGTTGCAGCGCTGGTTGCAGGCCGATGCCCGGCATCAGCAACTGCTGGTCGAGCAACTGCGCATTACCGAGGCCAACCAGGTGGCGCTCAACCTGCTCGGGGTGAAGTCGACCGAACAGGCCTGGCAACAACTGATCGACAACGGCCCGGTACAGCCGGACGACCTGTGTTACCGCCTGGCCGTCGCCGTGCTCGAAGGCCCCAACCTGATGGAGCTGGAAACCCAGCTGGTCACCGCACAGGGCTTGCAGCGTCACGTCTGGCTGGTGCTACGCCTGCCGGAAATGCTCCAGGACTATCAGGCCGTCACCCTGAGCATCAGCGATATCACCAGCCGCAAGCGCATCGAGCTGTCGCTGATCGAGCGTGAGCGCTTCTGGTCCGAAGTGGTTCGCTCGGTCCCCGACCTGCTCTACGTGCATGACATGCAGAACCGGCAGGTGCTGTTCAGCAACCACAGCCTGGGGTTGCAGCTGGGCTACAGCGTCGGCGAGCTCAAGGCGATGGCCGGGGAGTTCTGGGAGCAGGTACTGCACCCGGACGACAGTGAATACTACTGGCGCATCCGCAACCTGCAGAAAGTTGTTGGCGACGGCTTGCTGCTCGAATCGGTGCTGCGCTGGCGTCACCGCGACGGCCAGTGGCGCTGGTTCAGCATCCGTGAGCAGGCGCTGGCGCGCGATGATCGCGGTCGCGTCAGCCGCCTGATCGGCGTGGCCAAGGACATCACCGAGCAGATCGAGCGCAACCAGTCGCTGCGTGACAGCGAGCAGCGCTACCGCCTGCTGGCGGAAAGCATCAGCGACGTGATCGTCTCCACCGACGACAGCCTGACCCTGAACTACGTCAGCCCGTCGGTTGAAGCCATGCTCGGCTACAACGCCGAATGGATGATGGCCAATGGTCTGCAGGGCCTGGCGGCCAACCCGCAGCAACTCGACAGCCTCTACCTGCTGCTCGAGCGCATTCGCGATTCGCTCGGCGAGCGTGACCGCCTCGAGCGTCTGCGCGAGGAACTGCCGGATCAGCTGTTCGTGTTCGACTGCCTGCGTGCCGACGGCCACAAGATCCCGGTGGAACTGCGCCTGGTGCTGATGTGGGACGAGAATGGTCGCTTCGAAGGCATCCTCGGCGTTGGCCGCGACATCAGCCAGCAACGCCGCGCGGAAAAAGACCTGCGCATGGCCGCAACGGTATTCGAGCACTCCACCGCCGCGATTCTGGTGACCGATCCGGCCGGCTACATCGTTCAGGTCAACAAGGCCTTCAGCCGCGTCAGCGGTTATTCCGCCGGGCAGGTGCTCGACCAGCTTCCCGGCATGCTCACCGCCGATCGCCAGCAGGCGACACACCTGCAGTACATCCTCGGCCAACTCAACCAGCGCGGCAGCTGGGAG
>CAMPIF010000159.1 GCA_946886245.1 Ectopseudomonas composti
CCAGCGGGCTTTTCAGTTCGTGGGTCAGGGTGTGCACGTAGCGCTCGACGTAGGCCTTGCCCTCCAGCTCGGTGCGCATGCGCTCCACCGCCTGGGCCAACTGACCCAGTTCGCCTCCACGCACAGTGGGCGCCTCGGCGCGTTGGCCCTCGCTGACGGCCTGGGCGTAGCGGGTGAGCTTGCCCAACGCGGCGCTGAGCCACCAGGACAGCGCAGCGCCGATCAGCAGGCCAAGGGCGATCAACCCTGCTCCGAGCCAGCCAAGGCGCGTCTGCGAGCGTTCGATATAGGGCTGCAGGGTGCGATTGGGCTTGGCCACCGAGACCACGCCGATGATCTGCTCGCCATCTCTGATCGGTGCAGCGACGTACATCACCGAGGAGTCGGGATCGTCCGGATCTTCACGGGTCGAGCGCGCGCCGTACTGGCCGCGCAGGGTCAGCAGCACGTCGTTCCAGCGTGAATAGTCCTGGCCGACCGCCAGGCCGGTGGAGTCGAGCAGGACGATGCCCTTGTCGTCGGTGACGTAGATGCGGTGGTTGACCTCGGCCTTGGTCAGCCCCCAGATGCTCGCCTGTGGCTGGCGCCGGCCATAGGCTTCCAGCGCTTGGTGCAGACGGCCCTCGCCAAGGGTGCCGGCCTTGACCTCGTCGCGCAGGATCTCGGCCAGCAGGTTGGCGGTATCGACCAGCGTTTCCTCGGTGCTCTGGCGCACGCCGGGACGAATCTCGTCCATCACCGTGCTCAGCACGAACCAGCCGGCCAGACCAACGAAGAGGAAGTAGACGAGGAAGATGCGCACGCCCAGTGGCATGACTCAGGCCTCCGGCTCGAAACTGTAGCCCAGGCCGCGATGGGTCTGGATCGGTTCTTCGCTCGGGGCGATGGCGCGCAGTTTGGCGCGTACGCTCTTGATATGGCTGTCGATGTTGCGCTCGTAGCCGGCCTCGCTGGCCACGCCGAGGGCATCGAGCAATTGCTCGCGCGAATAGACCCGGCATGGCTGACCGAGCAGCGTGCGCAGCAGGCGAAATTCGTGGCGGGTCAGGCTCAGGGCCTGGCCGTGGTAGTGAATGCGAAAGGCGGCATCGTCGATCTGAAAGGTGCTCGGCGCGCTGGCTGCTGGTGTTTCACGCGGCGCCACGCGTTTGAGAATGGCCTTGACCCGCGCCGCGACTTCGCGCGGGCTGAAGGGTTTGACCACGTAGTCGTCGGCGCCGATTTCCAGGCCCACCACGCGGTCGATTTCCTCGCTGCGGGCAGTGAGGAAGATCACCGGTAGTTCGGAGAAACGGCGCAGGCGCTTGCACACTTCGAAGCCGCTGATATCGGGCAGGCCGACATCGAGAATGGCCAGGTCGAAGGCGCCGTTTTCCAGCAGCGTCAGCGCCTCGCCACCCAAGCTCGACCAGTGCGTGGCGAAACCTTCGGCCTGCAGGGCATAGACCAGCGTATCGGCAATCGCGGCTTCGTCTTCGACTATCAGTATCTGCGGCATCGGGCGTCCTGCACCTGTGGGGCGACGGCGGCAGACTGCCGGGGGTTGGATCATGCGTCAAGCGGGCGGTAGCGTAGAACGGACAGCCCGTCAGGGGTGGTTGGCGGGTTACACCCACCCTATCCGACAAGCGCCGCTGCGACGGCATGGATGCAGGAGGTAGAGCGAAGCAGGATGCCAGAGTCGAAAGCGCCTCCCACGAGGTTTTCGCTCACCCGTAGCCCGGATGCAATCCGGGGAATCGTGCCATTCGTTCCCCGGATTGCATCCGGGCTACGCGCTCAGGGAATCTCACCGCGAATGTACTGCTCCAGCTGACGGATCAGGTCGGCCTGTTCGGCGATGGTTTCCTTGACCAGGTCACCGATGGACAGCAGGCCGATCAGCTCGCCTTCGGCCAGCACCGGCAGGTGACGCAGGCGGCGCTCGGTCATCAGCTCCATGCAGTACTGCACGCTGTCACGCGGGCCGACGCTGATGACGTCGCTGGTCATGATTTCGCTGATCTTGGTGGTGAGCAGCGAGCGCTCGGCCAGCGCCACCTTGCGCACGTAGTCACGCTCGCTGACGATGCCGACCAGGCGCCCGCCGGAGAGCACCACCAGTGCCCCGACACCCTTTTCGGCCAGCACGCGCAAACCGTCGAGCAGCGAATCCTCACGGTCGACGCTGTAAACGTAGGCATGGGCTTTACTGCGAAGAACTTCTGCGGCGGTTTTCATGCTGACGACTCCTTTTGTTGTTATCCGTTTTTAGCAGAGTTGGCCGCCGCGGTCAGCCTCACTGGAGGCTGAATCGTCCAGTATTCTGCGCCAGCCCTTCGCTGCCTCTGCGCAGTTGCTCGGCGGCGCTGCTCACGGCCTGGGCGCCATCGAGCAGTTGTCCGGCAGCCTGATCGACCTGCTGGATGTTGCCACTGACCTCATCGGCGGTGGCCGCCTGCTGCTCGGCGGCCGTGGCGATCTGCGCCAGGCGGTCGCTGACGCGCTGTACCGAGTCGACGATGTTCTGCAGTTCATCACCCATGGCCAGCACGCTGCCGATATCGCCGTCGGCCTGGCTGCAGGCTTCTTCCATGAGAGTGACCGACTGCCCGACCACGCGCTGCAGGTTGTCCACGGTCTGGGCGATTTCCTGGGTCGAATCCTGGGTGCGCCTGGACAGCGAGCGCACTTCGTCGGCAACCACGGCGAAGCCTCGACCGGCCTCGCCCGCGCGCGCGGCTTCGATGGCCGCGTTGAGTGCCAGCAGGTTGGTCTGCTCGGCGATGCCCTTGATCACCTCGACCACGCGGTTGATCTGCTGGGTCTGATCGCGCAGTTGCTGCAAAGCCGCAGCGCTGTCGCCGAGGCGACTGCTGAGGTGGCGCATGCTGGCGCTGGTGCGCTCGCTGCGCTGGTTGCTGCTCAGCGCCACTTCACGGGTCTGCTGCGCCTCCACTGCGGCCTGCTCGCAGCTTTGCGCCACGCTCTGTGCGGTGGCGGCCATCTGCGTCGCGGCAGTGGCGATCTGACTCATCTGCGCCTGCTGCTGCTCGACGGCATCCAGAGCATCACGCGCCTGACCACCGAGCAGTTGCACCGTGCTGTCCAGTTGCTGACTTTCGCGGTTGACGCCTTGCAGCGAGTCGCGCATCTGTTCGACTGCGGTATTCAGCGCCTGGGCGATGGCGGCCAGGTCGTCACGACCATTGACCTCCATGCGCACGCGCAGGTCGCCATCACGCAGACTACGCGCGGCCTCGATGATGTTGCTGGTGCTGAGGCGGATCGAGGCGTTCAGGCACATCAGCACGTACATCGCCAGCAGGGTCAGCACGATGAAGGCGCCGATCACTTCGATCATCGAGTGCAGCGCCTGCTGCCGGTAATGACCAAGGCTGGCGCTGAACTGCTGATAGAGCGCTTGCTGCAGCCCCTGCAGCTGGGTCTGTAGCGCTTCGACACGCTGCACGAACTGCTCGGGCGTGAGCGCCATGGGGCTGGCTTCGAACATGTCGCGGTCGATCTGGGTGAGGAATTCGTCGAACGCCTTGAGCGAGGCGTCGAAGGGCGCACTCAGTTGGCGCATGGCCTGCGGCGCCTCGCGCGACAGGGTGAGCTGCGCCTTGACCAGTTGCGCACGCTGCTCGTCCAGGCTGCGGCGCAAGTCGCGGATCAGCACCCGGCTCTGCAGGGTGAAATGCTGCGAGACCACGGCGCCATGGCCCTGAGCGGCGAAGGTGCCGAGCTGCTCGAGCAGACGCGGCATGATGTAGGTGATCTGCTCCATCATCAGGTAGGTGTCGAGGCGCGGATCGAGAATCAGGGTGCTGTCGGTGGCCACCTGCTCACGCAGGGCGATCAGCGACAGCAGTGCCTTCTGGTAGCGCTCCAGCGCGTCGGGCAGGGCGACCTTGGTCAGCCCGGCAGCGCGCAAGCCGTCGCGTTCGCCCTGCAGGACCTGGAAATGCTCGCGCGCCTGCTCGCTGATCAGGTCGCTCTGCAGCGGCTCGGCGGCCCGTTGCAAGGCCTCGTCGAGCTTGGCCTCGCGCTGCTGCAGCAGGCCCTGCGCGGCATTCTCGGTGCCCTTCCAACGCGCCAGCAGGGTGCGCTGGGCGATCAGTTCATGCTGCACCTGCGCCATGCGCTCCAGCGCTTGCGCACCTTCCACCTCGAAGTCGATGGACTGCAGGCGCGACAGGTAGTCGCTGCTGATGATCCACAGCGCGTAACCGAGCGGAAGCGCGAACAACAGGAACACCAGCTGAAACTTGTGGGCAAAACTGAAACGCTGCAGCAGCCGTACACCCGGCTTGAGTACTCCCGTCATAGCGACACCTCAACGACCTAAAGGGCCTACAGGCCTGGCAAAGGATTGCATATAGCAAAAAGCAGGCCCGACGCTGACGCCGATCAGATGAGCGTCCCAAAACCGCCGCTCGCAGGAGCCCCGCCCCGGGGGGCGAAGCGTCACGAGTCCGCTCCGCCCGGGTTCGCGGCGGAGCGCCGCTCCCAAATGGGGCGGTGCATCAAGGCTCAACTGAGTGGCGCTGGCTCCAACACGGAGGTCGTTACTGGGCACTCTCGACGAGTGTAATGGCCAATGACTATCAGCCTTTTCCGAAATGCGACAATTAACTCAGCATTGGGGACGATCGCGGGTGTAGCGCTCAGCCGGGTCCACCGCCGCACCAAGATCGCGCATGGCGCTGGCACCGATCAGCAACGGATAGCTGAAGGTGCTGCGATCCGTCAGGTTGACCTCGATGGTGCGCTCTTCTTCGCCCAGGCAGATCGGCATCTCGATCACCGGGCGCTGCGAGTAGGCGACTTCCTTGATCTCGGCGTCACTCTCTTCGGCGCGCTTCTTGATCTCGGCGATGCGCACCAGCGGGTGTTCGTAAATCGTATCTTCGGCGCCATCGACAGCCAGGCGGAAGCGTACCCAGTCTTCGCCGTCGCGCTTGAAGGGTTCGATGTCCTTGGCCGACAGCGAGGCAGTCATCGCACCGGTGTCCATCTTGGCCTTGAGGGTCTGGCCCAGAGCAGGGAGCTTGATCAGTTCGTAGCGGCCGTAAAGGTCCGGTTGTTCATCGGCCATGGTCGGCAGACTGATGGCGGCGGCCAGCAGGAGCAGAGCGTATTTCAAGGTTAAGTCCTCTCGTTTGCGGTGACCGAACCTACGACTGCCATGCGCCTGCTGCGTTCCACCAGAAGCGTTACAACATGCTGCGTGCAAGCGCTACCTTTAACCTGAACTTTCCGCACGCCGTCAGGGAAACACTGAAAAATCGTCATGCCCACGCAAGCGGGTATCCAGAACCCGCCAAGCCTCTGGCTCCCGCCTTCGCGGGAGTGACGATAGATGGCTTTTTCAGAACATCCTCAGCGGCCGCGCCCCTCCAGATCCATCCCGCTCCACAGCTCGTCGAGCCGCTCGAAACCCCATTCCTCGGCCGACTCACGGCCGACGATGCGGTCCTGGTCGGTGATCTTGCTCAGATCGACGACGCTCTGCGGCAACGGCAAACGCGACTTGGCCGAGAAGAACACCTTGACCCTGGGCGCCAGCAGCGCCTTGGAGTTCTGCTCCATGACCACCGCCAGGCGTCCACTCTGCAAGCGCACCAGGGCGCCGACCGGGTAGATGCCGACGGTCTTGACGAAGGCCTGGAACACCAGCTCGTCGAAATGCCCCTTCCACTCGGCCATCTTGCGGATCGACTCGGCCGGGTCCCAGCCCTGCTTGTACGGACGGTTGGACGTGATGGCATCGTACACGTCGCAGACCGCGCCCATCTTCGCCATCAGGCTGATCTGCTCGCCCTGCAGACGGTGTGGATAACCGCTGCCATCGACCTTCTCGTGGTGATGCAGGCACACGTCGAGAACCAACGCACTGACCTGCTTGCTGGCGATCAGAATGCCGCCGCCCTCCTCCGGATGCTTGCGCACCTTGGCGAACTCGTTGTCGGTGAGCTTGCCGGGCTTGTCCAGCAACTCCTGCGGTACGGCCATCTTGCCGATATCGTGCAGCAAACCGGCCAGCCCGGCCTCGCGCACGGCCGCTTCGGGCAGGCCGAGCTGGCGCGCCAGGGCGATCATCAGCGCACACACGGCGACCGAGTGCATGTAGGTGTATTCATTGCTGTGCTTGAGCCGCGCCAGGCTGATCAGGGCGTTGGGGTGGCGCATCACCGACTGGGAGATCTCCTCGACCAGCGATTCGGCCTGCTCGAACTGCAGCGCCTGGCCCATGCGCGCATCGCAGAACATCTCCATCACTGCCTGCTTGGAGCGCGCGCAGAGCTTCACGGCCTGCTCCAGTTCCTGCTCCATCGACAGCGTCCTGACCTTGGGCGGTTCGATAGCGGCCAGCAACCGCGCCTCGGCTTCGCACTCGACCTCGGCTTCTGTCGCGGCCTTCACGCCGGCGGCGACATCGGTGCCCTTGCTGACGTCGATCCACAACTCGGTGATCGCACTCTCGCGAATGCGAGCGAGGTCCTTTTCGGAGTTGAGGACAAACTTGGACTTCCAGAACGGGTGATCCATCCATGATCCGCAAAACTCCTGGACGTACATGCCGATGCGCAGATCGGCCACCGCAATGCGTTTCAACATCGAGATCATCCAGAGCAGGTTGGCGGGAAGGTTCGAGCAGGGCACCCAAGAATCATCGAACAATCCCCTTGCATTCCACACTGATCAGCATCAAGGCTTCCACGTAAAATAGCCATAGGCCACTAGTCGCAGTTTTGAGACAGCTTCTTCAGGTGCTTATGATGGCCACCACGCGCCCGCCAAGGAGTTGATATGCGTCCCCTGCTGACTGGCCTACTCAATATAGTCCTGCTGCTCGCCAACACCCTGATCCTGATCGGCCCGCTGCTGCTGATCGCCCTGGCCAAGTTCGTCTTGCCCGGGCAAAGCGCTCGCGACACCTGTTCGCGCGGGGTGATGTGGGTGGCCGAATTCTGGGCGGAGAACTGCAAACGCATCTTCGCCCTGCTGACGCCGACATTCTGGGACATTCGCGGCAATGCGCAGCTGCGCAGAGACCGCTCCTACCTGGTAATCAGCAATCACCAATCCTGGATCGACATTCCCGCCCTGGTGCAGGCGTTCAACCGCAGGACGCCCTACTTCAAGTTCTTCCTCAAGCAAGAGCTGATCTGGGTGCCCTTCCTCGGCCTGGCCTTCTGGGCGCTCGATTACCCCTTCATGAAGCGCTACTCCAAGGCATTCCTGGACAAGAACCCGCATATGAAGGGCAAGGACCTGGAGATCACCAGGGCCGCTTGCGAGAAGTTCAAGCGCCTGCCGGTGACCGTGGTCAACTACCTGGAAGGCACCCGCTTCACGCCGGCCAAGCAGGCCCAGCAGCAGTCGCCCTACCGCTACCTGCTCAAGCCCAAGGCTGGCGGCGTGGCGTTCGTCCTGGCCACGTTGGGTGAACAGATCGACGCCGTGCTGGACGTGACGCTGGTCTACCCCGGCCAGCAGGTGCCGGGGTTCTGGGCCTTGCTCAGCGGCCAGGTGCCGAAGGTGATCATGGATATCCAGACCCTCGAACTGGACCCGGCGCTGTACCAGGGCGACTACGAGAACGACGCCGAATTCCGCCAGTACCTGCAGGAGTGGGTGAGCCAGCTGTGGCGGGACAAGGATGCCCGTATCGAGCGCCTACGCGAGCAAGCCACCTCGTAGGGTGCGCAGTGCGCACCGATCTTCCAAAGCCACTGGTGCGCGCGACCTCGGCAGCCCCTCGACGCCCTGTCGTTCGGCTTTCCGAACGAGCCACCCCGACTTATTCGCCAAGCCGAACGCACCACGTCGCCGACAGAAAAATAAAATCCTTTAAATTCAAATAATTAGAGTTAAAAAAGGCACTGGCACATATCCTGCTCCGTCCTCCTCAGGAATGCGATAGACCTTCCCTGAGCAAAGTGGCGTACCGCGCCATCACAACAACAACATCGAGGACTCGATTCATGCGTACCTTCCACCGTGTACTGAGCGTGGCCATTGCCGCCGCCTTCCTTTCCACTCCGGTGACCGCCGAGGAACTGACCGGCACCCTGAAGAAGATCAAGGACAACGGCACCATCACCCTGGGCCACCGCGACTCGTCCATTCCCTTCTCCTACTTCGGCGACAACTCGCGCCAGCCGATCGGCTACTCCCATGACCTGCAATTGAAGGTGGTCGAGGCGATCAAGCAGGAACTGGGCATGCCGGACCTGAAGGTACGCTACAACCTGGTCACTTCGCAGACCCGCATCCCGCTGGTGCAGAACGGCACCGTCGACCTGGAGTGCGGCTCCACCACCAACAACATCGAACGTCAGCAGCAGGTCGACTTCTCCGTCGGCATCTTCGAGGTGGGCACCCGCCTGCTGGCCAAGAAGACCAGCGGCATCAACGATTTCGACGACCTCGAGGGCAAGAACGTGGTGACCACCGCCGGTACCACGTCCGAGCGTCTGATCAAGTCGATGAATGCCGAGAAGAAGATGGGCATGAACGTGATTTCCGCCAAGGATCACGGCGAGTCCTTCCTGATGCTCGAATCCAACCGCGCCGTCGCCTTCATGATGGACGATGCCCTGCTCGCCGGCGAAATGGCCAAGGCCAAGAAGCCGGACGACTGGGCCGTGGTCGGCACCCCGCAATCGTTCGAGATCT
>CAMPIF010000160.1 GCA_946886245.1 Ectopseudomonas composti
CGATGATACGGTGCCCGTCAGTGACCGGCATACCCGTGGTTTCGGTATCCAGCACTACGTAGCGCTTGACGGTGTTCTCGGTTGTCACGCCTTGCCTCTCTCATCTATTCGGGTTGCCGCACATTCAGCGCAGCATCTTAACTCAGGTGCCGTGTCACCGCTCAGCGCGCCGCACGCACATCGTCGACACCGCGATTGGCCAACTGGTCGGCACGCTCGTTGCCGGGGTGGCCAGTATGCCCACGCACCCACTGCCAGCTTACCTGGTGGCGATTCACTTCCTCATCCAGCTTCTGCCAGAGGTCGGCGTTTTTCACCGGTTCTTTCGAAGCAGTCTTCCAGCCGCGTTTCTTCCAGTTCGGCAGCCATTCCTGGATACCTTTCATCACGTATTGCGAGTCGGTCACCAGCTTGACCGAGCACGGCCGGGTCAGCGCGATCAGGCCGGCAATCGCCGCCATCAGCTCCATGCGGTTGTTGGTGGTATTGGGGTCGCCGCCCCAGAGTTCCTTCTCCACGCCCTTGTACACCAGCAGCGCGCCCCAGCCGCCGGGGCCGGGATTGCCCTTGCAGGCACCGTCGGTGTAAATCACCACATCATGGGTTTCAGACATTCATAAGCTCTGTACAGAATTGTTTGACCGGAGCCTGGCCTGCAGCGAATCGCCGCGATCAGTTGTCGAGATCGCGCCGACTGACCTTGGCCACCGGCATTGGCAGCAACTGGCCCATCGGCTCGCGACGCGGTTGCCGCAACGGGCGCAGGCCGACCACCAGCTTGCGCGCCACCAGCAGGTAGAAACCGGCGCCCGGCAACTGCCAGGCATCGCCCCAGCTTTCCATTCGCCGCAGGCGCATTTGCCAGGCCAGCGAAGCGAGCGGCGGACGATAGCACCCGAACCGCCGTTTCTCCAACGCAAAGCCCAGCAAACTCAGCCAGTCACCGACACGACTCGGCGCGATGCAACGCGCCTTGGCCAAACCATCCTGGGCAAACAGCCGGCGCACGCCCCAGGCGCTCCAGGGGTGAATACCCAGGATCAACAGATGCCCACCAGGCCTGACGCTGCGAGCCGCCTCACGCAGCAGGCCGTGAGGCGACAGGCTGAAATCCAGGCCATGCTGCAGCACCACCACATCAGCGGCGTGCTCACCCAAGGGCCAGGCTTGCTCCTCACAGACGATCTGCACGCCCGGCATCGGCGCGCCAAGACGCACGTTGTGCTGGATCTGCCCCGCGTTGGGCGGGCCTTCGGCGCCGGGGCCGTAGCTCACCAGATAACCCCCGAAAAAACGCGCCAGCTCTTCTTCCAGCAAGCGCCGCTCTTCTTCCAGCAGCAGCTGGCCGAGCGGCCCGGCAAGCCAGTCGCGCGCCTCGCCAATGAGCTTGAGCCACTCAGGGTCGGCCTGGGCGAATGCCTGATCAGTCATCGCTGCCTCCACATGACAGGTTCTGCATGTCGTGCCTAAGATGCACCTTTATCACCCGCTTAGCGACCCGCAATGATCCAGATCGACGCGCTGCCCGCCTTCACTGACAACTATATCTGGCTGCTGCAGGACGCCCGCAGCAGACGCTGCGCCGTGGTCGACCCCGGTGATGCGGCACCCGTCATGGCCTGGCTTCAGGCTCACCCTGACTGGACCCTCAGCGACATCCTGATCACTCATCATCATTTCGATCACGTCGGCGGCGTCGAGCAACTGAAGATGACTACCGGCGCCCGTGTCGCCGGTCCGGCGGCGGAAAAGATCCCGGCTCGTGACATCGACCTGAACGACAACGACGAGATCGAGGTGCTCGGCCTGCGCTTCGAGGTCATGTCCATACCGGGCCATACCCTCGGCCATATCGCCTACTACCACGCCGAACAGAACCTGCTGTTCTGTGGCGACACTCTGTTCGCGGGCGGCTGCGGGCGCCTGTTCGAAGGTACGCCGCAACAGATGCACCAATCCCTGAGCCGCCTGGCGGCACTGCCCGCCAGCACGCGGGTGTACTGCACCCACGAATATACCCTGAGCAATCTGCGCTTCGCCCACGCCGTCGAACCGGACAATGCACGCTTGAACGAGCGCCTGGCCGAAGTGGCCCGCTGGCGCGACGAGGGCCGTATCAGCCTGCCATCGAACATCGAACTGGAACTGGCCACCAATCCTTTCCTGCGTGTTGGCGAGCCTTCGATCATCGCTGCGGCCAAAGGACGCGACGACCGGCAGCCGAGCGAGCCAAGCGCCGTATTCGCTAGCCTGCGTGCCTGGAAAGACAGGTTTTAGTCACCGAGAAAAAGGTCGACAGGCCCGCAAAAGACCAGATCAAGGCTGGCGAAAACTTGACCACCCCCGGCTCGATTCCTAGAATCGCCCGATCTTTCCGCCGGGACATACACCTCACCCAATGCCTTTAACATCACGCAAGCCATTGAATATAAAGGCATTGGCGCGAAGCTCCCGAGCGCTCGCGGTGATGTTCAGCATGATCCTGGCCGGCTGTCAGAGCCTGCCCAGTGACACCCCGGATCACTCTACCGATACTTCTCGCGCCATTGGCCTGGAGCGTGAGGCCGAGTGGCCAAGTAGCAACGAAGTCAAACCTCGCGAATACGCCGACATCTGGGAGCGCGTGCGCGACGGTTTCAAGCTGCAGGATGAAATCGGCATCAACCCGCGCATCGAACGCGTGCGCCTGTGGTACGCCAGCAACCCGAAACACGTTAATACCGTCAGCGAGCGCAGCGCGCCTTATATCCACTATATCGTCGAGCGCCTGGCCGAACGTGACATGCCGATGGAGCTGGCGCTGTTGCCGGTGATCGAAAGTGCTTACGACCCACAGGCGTACTCATCGGCGCACGCGGTCGGTCTCTGGCAATTCATTCCGTCGACCGGCCGCTACTACAACCTGCGCCAGACCAACTGGTACGACGGCCGCCGCGACGTCACCGCCTCGACCGAAGCCGCGCTCAACTACCTGAGCCGCCTGCACGAAATGTTCAACGGCGACTGGTTGCTCGCCCTGGCAGCCTACAACGCTGGCGAAGGTCGCATCAGTCGTGCCATCGAGCGTAACGAAAAGCTCGGCCTGCCCAGCGACTACTGGAACCTGCCGCTGCCCAAGGAAACCGAGGACTACGTGCCCAAGCTACTGGCGCTGTCACAGGTGATCCTGACGCCGGAAGCCTACAGCGTTACCCTTTCGCCAATCGCCAACGAACCCTACTTCGAACAGATCGCGATCAAGCAGCACATGGATCTGGCCCGCGTCGCCAAACTGGCTGACCTCGATGAACAGGAGCTGCTGCAGCTCAACCCCGCCTACAAGCACGGCATTACCCTCGACGGCCCGCAACATCTGCTGGTACCGACCGAGAAGGCCGAGATGCTCAGCGCCAACCTGGCCTTGATGAAACCGCAGGAAATGGTCGACTGGCAGCGCTACACCGTGCGCTCCGGCGATAGCCTGCACGCCATCGCCAACCGTCATCACCTGTCTGTGAGCATGCTCAAGGACGTCAACCGCCTGAGCAGTAACAACCTGAGCATCGGCCAGGTGCTGACCATTCCCGGCAAACCAGGCGCGCAACCCAGCGAGCCGCTGTATCAACAGCGCAACACCGCGCAGAACCCGGCCGGCAGAACCTATCGGGTGAAGAACGGCGACAGCCTGTGGCAGATCGCTCGCGCCAACCAGGTTGCCGTGCATGATCTGAAGCGCTGGAACAAGCTGCAAGGCAATCAGCTGAAAGTCGGCCAGGTGCTCAACCTGGCTGCCGCTAACAGCGCCCCACAGGTTGCCAGCACGACGCGCAACAGTTCCAGCTCACGGGACAAGGCCACCTACTACCGCGTCCAGCATGGCGACTCGCTGTACGTGATTGCCAAGCGCTTCAAGATCGACCTCAAGCACCTGCAAGCCTGGAACCCGCGCAGCAGTACGTTGCGCCCCGGGCAGATGCTGACCCTCTACCTGCCGTGATCAGCGTTTGCTGATCGCCTCCAGGCAACGCCCCGCCAGTTGAGTGAAGCGCTGAAACGCCACGAACTGCTCATGTCGCAGCGCCCGGCCGGACAGTCTGCTGTCGGCGTATAACACGCCGATCTCCCGCGTACCGGCGATGATCGGCGCGATGAAAAACATGCCAGCACCAAGACTGCGCCGAATCGGCTGGGTCACCAGCTCGGCCAGGTTGTAGCTGGCGGGCACGCCCATCCAGATCGCCTCACGATGGCGCAACGCATAACTGAAGATATGCGGCTGCTCCGCCTGCTCGGCCGGCAGCACGAAGTCCTCCAGCCATTGCTGAGTCTTTTCACCGACGACCCGCTTGGCGCGAAAGCGGCTTTGCCCATCGGCCAGAACCGTGAGCATCACCCGCTCCAGGCCAGCACCTCGATGCAGGCCCTTGAGCAAGGTGTCGAGCACCAGCCCGACATCGGCTCTGGCATTGACCATCAGGCCGAGGTCCTGCAATGCCTGCTGCAGCACCAGCAGATCCGGCTGCAGCAAACGCGCACGACGCTCTTCCTGCTGCTGGCGAATCTGCTCGGGATCGGTATTGGGAATGAGGCGGCACAACTTGCTGGCACCGAAGGTCGAGGCGACCTTGACCGCTTCATCAGCACTGGCCAGCACCTGCTGCAAGGTTTCCTCCGGGGTCAGCTCGATAAACGCCGCCACCTTGCCCAGCACGCCCTCCATTTCCGCACAGTCCCAGCCATCCAGCGCCGCCTCGCTGATACGCACGCCCAACTGCACGGCGTAGGCGGCCGGATCGTGCTGGCTGGCACCTGTCTGGGCGAGGATGGCGGTCTCGCCCAGGTTCCAGCTTTTCAGCAACGCCTGGGTAAGTTGACGGAAGCTGGCGCCGAGCACCTCGCGCACCGCCTCATCGACATCGACCCCGGGGCGCTCGAGGGCATCGGCCAGCTCGTCAGCCTGCGCTCCGCCGCAGCCCCAGAACGCCAGCTCGCCCAGGTGATGGAGCAGCGCAGCGATGAACACCTCTTCGGTGTGCCCGGAAATGACATAGCCGGCCAGGTTGCGCGCCTGCACCGCAGCATGGAACGAACGCGCGAGCAAGGTCTGCAACTGCTCGCGCGGCGCGCGGGTAAGCAGCCCGTCTATCAGGCTCACAGAAAGGCTGATCAGGCGCACATTGTCGAAGCCGATCAGTACGATGGCTCGCGAGATGGTCTTTATGGTTTCCTGGGAGGGGTTGTAGTAGACGCTGTTGCCGACCCGCAGCACCTTGCTGGTCAGCGCCGCATCACGCAGCAACACATCGGCCAGTTGCTGTACGGAAGCAGAATCCTGCTGCGCAAGGCGTTGCAGATCCTGCACCACGGCAGCCAGCGCGGGCAGTTCGGCTTGGTTCAGGCGATCGATCCATGACTGCAAACCATGGCTTCGTTCCGACAAATTCGTACCCTCATGGTGTGTCCCTGAAGTGTATGCCATCGCGTCGCAAGCGCCCGCCCACCGCTGCACTCTTTTTCCTGTCCATACAAGCTGTTACTGTACCGACCCAGAAGCCCAAACGCCGCCATGGATCGGATCTCACGCCCGATGCGTCCCCTCCTACTGCTGTTCCTCAGCCTGGCCTTGAGCTTTCCCGCCTCTGCGACTATCAGCGAGAGCCACGGCTACGCCCAGTTCGGGACACTCAAGTATCCTGCCAGCTTCAGTCATTTTGACTGGGTCAACCCCGATGCGCCCAAAGGTGGCACGTTGCGTATCATGGCGTCCGGCACATTCGATACGCTCAACCCCTATACCTTCAAGGGCAGCAGCCCGATCAGCACGGCGCATTTCCTGCAGTACGGCGCCAACGAGCTGAACGAACCCTTGATGGCTGGCACTGGCGCTTACGACCCCTCGGGGGATGAGCCCGCCTCCAGTTATGGCCTGATCGCGCAAAGCGTCGAGTACAGCGAGGACCGCAGCTGGGTGGTGTTCAACCTGCGGCCAGAAGCGCGCTTTCACGACGGCAAGCCGATCACCGCCTACGACGTAGCCTTCTCCTATCGCCTGCTGCGCAATGACGGCCACCCGCAGTACCGTACCAACCTGCAGGAAGTGAAGCGCGTCGACATCCTGGGCCGCCACCGCATCCGCTTCGTCTTCAAGCGCGCCGGCAACCCGCTGCTGATCCTGCGCCTGGGTGAACTGCCAGTGCTGCCGCAGCACTACTGGAAAGACCGCGACTTCAAGAGCACCACCTTCGATGCACCACTGGGCAGCGGGCCATACCGCATCGTTCAGGTCGAGCCCGGCCGGCGCCTGGTTTTCGAGCGGGTGAAGGACTGGTGGGGCAAGGATCTGCCGGTCAATCGCGGCAAGTACAACTTCGACCGCATCGAAGTGGAGTTCTACCGCGATAACCATGTCGCCTTCGAAGCCTTCAAGGCCGGTGAGTTCGACTTCTACATCGAGAACCAGGCCAAGAACTGGGGCAACGGTTATCGCTTTCCGGCCGTGACCCGTGGCGATGTGATTCGCGCCGAGATACCGCACCAGATCCCGACCCAGACCCAGGCGCTGTTCATGAACACGCGCCGCGACCTGTTCAGCGACCGCCGGGTGCGCGAGGCACTGGGGCTGATGTTCGATTTCGAGTGGACCAATCGCGCGCTGTTCAACAATGCCTACGTACGCGCCGCCAGTTACTACCCCAACAGCGAATTCTCGGCCACCGGCAAGCCCGAGGGCGCGGAGTGGCTTTTGCTCTCACCGCATCGCGACAAGCTGCCCGCACGCCTGTTCACCGAAGCCCCGACACAACCGGAAACCGACGGCCGTGGCATCCCCCGGGAAACCTTGCGCCGCGCCCTCGGTCTATTGGCCGATGCCGGCTGGAAGCCTGCCGGCCAGGAGCTGCGTAATGCTCGCGGTCAACGCCTCGAGTTCGAGATCATGCTGGTCAACCCCAGCCTCGAACGCATCCTCCAGCCCTACACTGCCAACCTCGCCAGTATCGGCATACGCGCCAACCTGCGTACCGTTGACCGTGCCCAGTACAAGCAACGCCTTGATCAGTTCGACTACGACATGATTCTGCTGACCCTGCCGCAAACCCTCAGCCCTGGCCTGGAACAATCGCTGTACTTCCATTCCAGCCAGGTGAACATCAAGGGCGGCAAGAATTATGCAGGCGTCAACGATCCGGTGGTCGACGCGATGATCGACAAGCTGCTTTCGGCGCAGACTCGAGACGAACAGATCGCCGCCACGCGGGCCCTGGATCGGGTCCTGCTCTGGCAGCACTACAGCATTCCCAACTGGTACATCAATTATCACCGCCTGGCGTACCGCAACCGGTTCGCCTTCGTCACCACGCCGCCCTACACGCTGGGCCTGCGCACCTGGTGGCTGAAGCCCACGGAGAACGCTCGATGACCCACCCGCTGCGCAGTTTCCTGCTCCAAGGTAGCAGCCTCATTCTGCTCGGCCTCGCTGGCCTTGCCTTCGCCGCCCCCAAACACGCCGTCACCCTCTACGACGAGCCGCCCAAATACCCCGCCGACTTCACGCATTTCGAATACACCAACCCCGACGCCCCCTCGGGCGGCACCTTTCGCGTAGCGGGTTTCGGCGGCTTCGACAGCCTCAACCCCTTCATCAGCAAGGGCGTGGCTGCCGACCAGATCAGCCTGATCTACGACACTCTTACCGTGCAGAGCCTGGACGAGCCCTTCACCGCCTACGGGCTGGTGGCGGAAAAGATCGAGAAGGCACCCGACAATGCCTGGGTGCGCTTTCTCCTGCGCAAGGAAGCCCGCTTCCACGACGGCACGCCGATCACCGCCGAAGACGTCAAGTTCACCTTCGACACGCTGATGGAAAAAGGCGCGCCGATGTACCGCGGCTACTACGCCGATGTCGAGCAGGTGGAAGTGGAATCACCGCACAGCGTGCGCTTCGTGTTCAAGCACGCCGGCAACCGCGAGCTGCCGCTGATCGTCGGCCAACTGCCGGTGCTACCCAAGCACTGGTGGACCGAGCGCGACTTCAGCAAGGGCAACCTTGACGTACCGCTGGGCAGCGGCCCGTACAAGGTCGGCCGCGTCCAGGCCGGCCGCAGCATCCGCTACGAACGGGTCGGCGACTGGTGGGCCAGGGATCTGCCCGTCAGTCGCGGCTTCTACAACTTCGACGCTATCCAGATCGACTACTACCGCGACAACACCGTGGCCCTGGAGGCGCTCAAGGCCGGCCAGTTCGACTACTGGCTGGAAACCAGCGCGAAGAACTGGGCCACGGCCTACAACACTCCGGCGGTTGCCAATGGCCAGCTGATCAAGGAAGAAATCCAGAACCGCAACCCTACCGGAATGCAGGGCTTCATCTTCAACACCCGTCGACCGCAGTTCCAGGATCGCCGCGTGCGTGAGGCCCTGGGCCTGCTGTACGACTTCGAATGGGCCAACAAGCGCCTGTTCAACGGCGCCTATTTCCGCACCAGCAGCTACTTCGACAATTCCGAACTGGGCTCACAGGGCCTGCCTGGCGAAGACGAGCTGGCGATTCTCGAGCCGCTACGCGGCAAGATTCCGGCCGAGGTCTTCAGCGAAGAGTTCCGCGTACCGACCACCGACGGCAGCGGCATCATTCGCGAGCAACAGCGCCGCGCCTACCAGTTGCTGCAGCAGGC
>CAMPIF010000161.1 GCA_946886245.1 Ectopseudomonas composti
GGGTCGACATGATCGCCGCGATGCCAGCATCGCCAGCACCTGCCGCCGCGGCGACGATGCCGGCGAGCATCGCCGCCATCAGCGGCAATTGCATGCGTTGCTGGGCCTCGACGCCACGGGCGAAGTGGCGTTGCGACAAGTGCGCCAGTTCGTGCGCCATGACCGAGGCGTACTCGGCTTCGGTCTGGGCATAGAGGAACAGGCCGCCGTTGACCCCGACGATCCCACCGGGGGCGGCGAAGGCGTTGAGCTGCGGGCTGTTGAGCAGGACGAACTCGAGACGGCGGTCCTGCAACTGGCTGGTTTCCGACAGGCGATAGACGCTGGACTCGACGAAATCCTTCAGTTGCGGATCGTCCAGTTGCGAAACCTGACCACGCAGCAGGCCGAGCCAGGCACGGCCGAGCTGGTGTTCTTGCTGTGGCGAGACGATCGAGGAGCTGGCGTCGCCTAGCGACGGCAGATCACTAGCACCCGTGTGGGCGGCGAACAGGCAGGCCAGCGTCAGCAGGGTGGGGCGCAGAAAAGTCATGCACTCAGGGCTCTTGGGCGGCAAAGGGGTTACTGTAGCGTAGGGCGTACTCGCGAAGCAGTACGCCGTTGCGATTTTGTTGTCTGGGCGGGCGATGATCCGTTCGCTGTCGCGATTGTGTGACCCGCGCCAATGGCGGACTGTTCGCTTCGAGCAGCCGGCGTCCCGGTCCGCTCTACGCCCGCTCTGGCGGTTCGGGTATCCTAGCCGACCTATCAGGAGTAGATGATGACAGACGTACCGGCCTTCGATGCCGAACTCGACGCCTGCGGGCTGAACTGCCCGTTGCCCTTGCTCAAAGCCAAGCTTGAGCTCAATCGCCTGGCCAGCGGCGCCGTGCTCAAGGTCAGCGCGACCGACGCCGGTTCGCAGCGCGACTTTCGCGCCTTCGCCAGCCTGGCCGGCCATGCGCTGCTGCATGAAGAGCTCGACTCGGGTATCTATCGTTACTGGTTGCGTAAGGCCTGAGCCATGGCTCGGCATGACGGGCCGGAAAGATAACGGACGCGCCCAATGTCACCCGGTTGAGCGTCGAGGCAGCGAATAGGCAGGAGCAGCGCCCCGGGGCGGAGCTCCTGGGCAAAGCTGTTTTGGCAGGCTTGTCTGATCGGTATTGCGGACGCCCCCTCTTTTGCAGATTAAGGATCGTTGATGGTCAAGGTTATTCGCGACTGGCTGCATCGCTACTTCTCCGATGAGCAGGCTGTGGTGCTGGCGCTGCTCCTGGTGCTGGGCTTTGCCGTGGTGCTGACGCTCGGCGGCATGCTTGCGCCGGTGCTGACCGGCCTGGTGCTGGCCTTTCTCATGCAGGGGCTGGTCAACGGCCTGGAGCGCCTGAAGGTGCCGCAGGTGCTGGCGGTCTGGCTGGTGTTCGCCCTGTTCATGGGCGGCCTGACGGTGTTCATGCTGGTGTTGATGCCGCTGCTCTGGCAGCAGTTGAGCACGCTGTTCAATGAACTGCCGCGCATGGCGGCCGAGTGGCAGTCGGTGTTTCTCTTGCTGCCGGAGCGCTATCCGAACCTGATCAGCGATGCACAGATCGTGCAACTGATCGACAGCATGCGCGGTGAGGCAGGCAAGTTCGGCCAGTGGGCGCTGTCGTTCTCCCTGTCCAGTCTGCCGATGCTGGTCAGCGTGATGATCTACCTGGTGCTGGTGCCGATCCTGGTGTTCTTCTTCCTCAAGGACCGCGAGCAGATCGGCCAGTGGTTCCGCAGCTACCTGCCGCGCGAGCGCGCGCTGATCACCCAGGTCGCGCAGGAGATGAACCAGCAGATCGCCAACTATATCCGTGGCAAGTTCATCGAGATCATCATCTGCGGCGTGGTTACCTACATCGCCTTCGCCTACCTGGGGCTCAACTACGCGGCCCTGTTGGCCCTGCTGGTCGGCCTGTCGGTGGTTGTGCCTTATATCGGCGCGGTGGTGGTGACCGTGCCGGTGGCGCTGATCGGGTTGTTCCAGTGGGGCTGGAGTGATCAGTTCCTCTACCTGATGGTGGTCTACGGCATCATCCAGGCGCTCGACGGTAACGTGCTGGTACCGCTGCTGTTCTCCGAGGCGGTCAACCTGCATCCGGTGGCGATCATCTGCGCGGTGCTGCTGTTCGGCGGGCTCTGGGGCTTCTGGGGTGTGTTCTTCGCCATTCCGCTGGCGACCCTGTTCAAGGCCGTGATCAACGCCTGGCCGCGTATCGAGCCGGCGTCCGCGCAAGCCTGATCGGGCCTGTGGGAGCGGCTTCAGCCGCGAAATGCGCAAAAGACCTGTTACCCAAGCCCAATGAAAAAGGCCGCGAATGCGGCCTTTTCAGGACAACGAGGCTTTGACAGCGATGCCGCAGGGTGCGCCGTGCGTACCGAAGAATCACGTCACCCGTGCGCGCACGGCGCACCCTATCGTTTAGCCCTTATGCAGCGCTTCGGCCGCTGCCAGCACCTTGTCGACATGGCCGGCGACCTTGACGTTGCGCCACTCTTCACGCAACACGCTGTCCTTGTCGATCAGGAAGGTGCTGCGCACGATGCCCATGTATTCCTTGCCGTAGTTCTTCTTCAACTGATAGACGCCGAACAGGTCGCACAGCTGGTGCTCCTCGTCGCTGATCAGCTCGAAGGGAAACGCCTGCTTGCTCTTGAAGCTTTCGTGCTTCTTCAGACTGTCCATCGACACGCCGAAGATCAGCGTGTTGGCCGCCTTGAACTGCTCGAAGCGAGCACTGAAGTCCATGCCCTCGGTGGTGCAGCCCGGGGTCGCGTCCTTCGGATAGAAATACAGCACGACCTGCTGGCCCTTGAGGGCGGACAGCTTTACCTGCTGGCCACTGGTGGCCTCGGCCTGGAAGTCGGCAACGGCTTTGTCGAGTTCAACGGACATGGAAACTCCTTCATTTAGAGGTTGTCGGCGATCTCGCGAGCTAGAGCCATGCAAGGCAGAAGCAGGTGAGGCCGCGGAGTTTACGAGTTGTAAATGAGCAGGCCGAACCTGTTTCTAACGCAGCAGGGCCGACGCGCAGCAGATCGTCATGGATTCTGCGGGCGCCAGGGTTCGATCAGCGCATCCAGATTCAGCGCATCGGCAAAATCGAGGAACTGATCGCGCAGCCAACTGATCTGCGTGCCGGCCGGCAGCGTCACGGTCAGGGTGGCGTTGAGCATGGTGCCGCCGGTCTGCGGTGCCTGGTAGGTGTCGCAGGTCAGAGCTTCCAGCTCGACGCGGTGGTCGATGAAGAACTGGCACAGCTCGTTGAGAATGTCCGGGCGATACACGGCGCTGACGTAGGCCACATAAGGCAGCGCCTGCGGGCGCACTTCGGCGGCGGCGCTGCGCGCCAGGTCCACCGTGAAGTCATGCTTCTTGGCCAGCAGCGGCAGGCTCGACTCCAGGCGCGCCAGTGCGTCCCAGCTACCGGACACCTGCAGCACCAGGGCGCTGAATTCACCGTGACGGCTCAGGCGAGTGCTGATCACCGCACAACGGTTCTCATGGCTGGTGCGGCTGAGCAGGTTGGTCAGGGCCATGGCGTCGCGGCCGAGGGCGCTGATGACGAGGAATTGTTCGCGAACGAGGGGGGTGGACATGCAGCCTTCCTAAAGCGATGAACGGTCCACGCACGAGAAGCCGCAGACCAAAGACAGCAGGTTAGCGAAAAGCACCGCCGAGGGGAATGGCGAAGCCTTGTGCATCGGACGACGGCCTGCGCCACTGGCAGGTCGTGGAAAAAACGCCGGTAGCGTGCAAACGACCTGATAAGCCCGTGTCCGTTGCTTGTGCCGGATTGGTGGCACCAGTACCATTACCGCTCAATTTTTCCGGCAGGAGCGGTTGCATGATTGCGGGCAGTATGGTGGCACTGGTCACGCCCATGGATGCGCAGGGTGGTCTGGATTGGGAGGCCCTGAGCAAATTGGTGGATTTCCACCTGCAAGAGGGCACCAATGCCATCGTCGCGGTCGGCACCACCGGTGAGTCCGCCACGCTGGAAGTGCCCGAGCACATCGAAGTGATCAAGCGCGTGGTCAAGCAGGTTGCCGGCCGTATCCCGGTTATCGCCGGCACCGGTGGCAACTCCACCCGTGAGTCGGTCGAGCTGACCCGTGCCGCGCAGGAAGTCGGCGCCGACGCCGCCCTGCTGGTCACCCCGTACTACAACAAGCCGACCCAGGAAGGCCTGTACCTGCATTTTCGCCACATCGCCGAAGCCGTCTCGATCCCGCAGATTCTCTACAACGTGCCGGGCCGTACCGTGTGCGACATGCTGCCGGAGACCGTCGAGCGCCTGTCGAAGATCGACAACATCATCGGCATCAAGGAAGCCACCGGTGACCTGCAGCGCGCCCAGGACGTGCTGAATCGCGTCAGCAAGGATTTCCTCGTCTACTCCGGTGACGACGCCACTGCCGTCGAGCTGATGCTGCTGGGCGGCAAGGGCAACATCTCCGTCACCGCCAACGTTGCGCCGCGAGCCATGAGCGACCTGTGCGCCGCTGCCATGCGTGGCGAGGCGGCCATCGCCCGCGCCATCAACGACCGTCTGATGCCGCTGCACAAGGCACTGTTCCTCGAATCCAACCCGATTCCGGTGAAATGGGCGCTGCACGAAATGGGTCTGATGGGCGACGGTATTCGTCTGCCGCTGACCTGGCTCAGCCCGCGCTGTCACGAACCGCTGCGCCAGGCCATGCGCCAGTGCGGTGTATTGGCTTAACTCAAGGATTCTACGCATGAAGCGACTGGCCGGATTTTCCGCCCTTGCTCTGATCGTCTCCAGCACCAGCGGTTGTGGCTGGCTCTGGGGTGAAAATGGCTACTTCCGTGATCGCGGTAGCGACTACCTGGAAGCACGCCAGACTGCACCGATGCAATTGCCGGCCAACGTCCAGGCCAAGCGCCTCGACCCGCTGCTGCCGGTGCCTGCCCAGGTAGCCAGCAGCACCGCGACCCCGGCCGAATTCGAAGTGCCGCGCCCGCAAGGCCTGCAGGTGCGTGCCGACGAGCGCGAGTTCAGTCTGCAGCGTAGCGGCGACTCGCGCTGGGTCGTGGCCCAGCGCGTACCGGCCGAAGTCTGGCCGCTGGCGCGTCAGTTCTTCGAAGACAACGGTTTCCGCATCGCCAGCGAGCGTCCGCAAACCGGCGAATTCATCACCTCCTGGCAGCGTTTCGATGAGCTCTCCACGAGCATGGCGCGCAGTCTGAGCAGCCGCGTTTCCGGCGTGGCGGCGGATGCCGAAACCCGCGTGCGCGTGCGCATCGAGCCGGGCGTACAGCGCAACACCAGTGAAGTCTTCGTCACCAGCGCCGAGCGTCCTGCCGGCAGCAGCGCCGATGTCGATTTCGCTGCCCGTAGCGGCAACGCCAGCTTCGAAGCTGCACTGCTCGACGAAATGCTGGTGAGCATGGCCCGTGGGGTGGAGCAGGGCGGTTCGGTATCGTTGCTCGCCGCGCGCGACTACGATGCGCCCAGTCGCGTCAGCCTGAGCGAAGACGGCAACGGCAACCCGGTGCTCAACCTTGGCGCCGATTTCGACCGCGCCTGGTCCGGCGTCGGCCGTTCGCTGGAGCTCGGCAATGTGCGCGTCGACGACCTCAACCGCAGCCTTGGCCTGTACTACATCAACATGGCCGAGGGCGCTCAGATCAACGAGGAGAAGCCAGGCTTCTTCGGTCGCCTGTTCGGTAGCGAGCCGAGCAAGGAAGAGATCGAAGCCCGCGCCGAGCGCTACCAGGTGCGCCTGACGCCGGTTGGCGATGGCGTCCAGGTCACCGTGGAAAAAGACCTCAACACCATTGCTCCGGCTGAGGTATCGCGCCGCGTGCTGAGCCTGATCCAGGATAATCTCGGCTGACCGGCGCCAGCAGGCCGTTGAAAAGCGGCCTGCAGCGCGCCCCAGCCGTCAATCGATGGGCGAAACCCGCAAAGGTTTCGCCTTGTTAGTGTGAAAGTCGCGTAGCGACGTCTTCCTTCAGTCCTTCTCCCTCCGGGAGAAGGTGGCGCGAAGCGCCGGATGAAGGAGGGCATGCCGCGAAGGCTTTCATCATTCGGGATGCCTCTCGTGGCATACCCGTTTGCCAGAAACGGAAATGCCGACATGAGCACACCCACCACCCTGAGCCTGAAGAAGATCTACTCGGGCAAGGTCCGCGACCTCTACGAAATCGACGACAAGCGCATGCTGATGGTGGCCACCGATCGTCTGTCGGCATTCGACGTCATTCTCGAGCAACCGATTCCGGAGAAGGGCAAGATCCTCACCGCCATCTCCAACTTCTGGTTCGACAAGCTGGCTGGCGTGGTGCCCAACCACTTCACCGGTGACAAGGTCGAAGACGTCGTGTCCGCCGCCGAGCTGCCACTGGTCGAAGGCCGTGCGGTCGTTGCCAAGCGCCTCAAGCCGGTCGCCGTGGAAGCCATCGTGCGGGGCTACATCGTCGGCTCCGGCTGGAAGGAATACCAGAAGAGCGGCACCGTCTGCGGCATCGCCCTGCCGGCCGGCCTGAAGGAAGCGGCCAAACTGCCGCAACCGATCTTCACTCCCTCGACCAAGGCCGCTGTCGGCGATCATGACGAGAACATCAGCTTCGCGCAGTGCGAAGCCATCATCGGTGCCGAACTGGCTGCCCAGGTGCGTGACACCGCGATCAAGCTCTACACCACGGCTGTCGAGTACGCCGCCACCCGCGGCATCATCATCGCCGACACCAAGTTCGAATTCGGCCTGGACGAAGACGGCACCCTGACCCTGATGGACGAAGTGCTGACCCCGGACTCCAGCCGCTTCTGGCCGGCCGACAGCTATGCCGAAGGCAGCAACCCGCCGAGCTTCGACAAGCAGTTCGTGCGCGACTGGCTGGAATCCACCGGCTGGAACAAGCAAGCCCCGGCCCCGGCCGTGCCGGCAGACGTCGCGCAGAAAACCGCCGACAAGTACCGCGAAGCGCTGACTCGCCTGACCGCCTGAGCCCGGCGAGAGAAGGCCGGGTAGCCCCCGGCTTTTTCACAAGCGCCTGATAGAACACGAAAATTTTTCAAAATTAGCTTCGCCAAAGCGCATTCAGCTGTTATGATTCGCGCCGCTTGGGAAGATGCCGGAGTGGTCGAACGGGACGGATTCGAAATCCGTTGTGTCAGCAATGGCACCTAGGGTTCAAATCCCTATCTTCCCGCCATTCAAAGAAAAGCCCCTGAAGCTCCCAGAGCTTCGGGGGCTTTTGCTTTCTGCGATATGCAAGGTGTCGAAGAAGCGTCGAAAGCGGGTTGAGACGGCGGCTAGTTCTGGATCGGCGTCCACCTACTTTCAACGTGCACCAGGGCAAGAATCCAGATCGCGTCACGCTCAGGTCCGATACGCAGGGCCGAAGTGCTCCTGAGGGATCGGCTCACGAGAGTTGGCAGCCTCTCCTTGTTGGCCCGTGCCGTGAGCTCTAAGAGGGCTGTCGGTGACGATCAGATATCCAGTCGATCCTGCAGGGGCTCGCCGTCCAGGCAACCTTCATTCCCAGCCCTTGGCGCGGCGAGCGGCGAACTCGGTTTCGACGTCATCGTTGTATCGCCCAAGACCAGCCACTACCGATGCCCTGGCAACAGCGACCTTTAGCTGCGCGAACTCATCATGCTCTCTGGTCTGCTGTTGGCGGATGAAATCGCCCATCAGCTCACGCATGGCCTGGGAGGCTGGCCGGTGTACTGCTTTAGCGGCTGCCATGAATTCTTCGAGCAAACTGGGCTCCAGCTTCAAGTGGAAGACGGCTTCCTTGGCCATGCTGCTTCACCTCAGACAAGAAACGGGGCAGTTCTTTGCTGGAGCATACCTGGCTTGAACATGAATCTGTCGCCTTGTCCTTTCTGAGGCTCTGACACACCCATCCCTTGATTGTGATCCGCCGCGCTGATGATGCCGACCCAGGAGGGGCGTCAGGCAGTTATTGGGGCAAGGGTCGCAAGGAATTGGCCAGGTGCAGGGAGTGCTCTTCCTGACATTCAGATTTGTCCCATAGCCACCAAGTGGTGGTGTGCGCGCATGCTTGCCGCTCAATTCCTACAACCAAGGAAAGGGTATGGCAGTGGGTTATTTCATCCGCCGAGGCGATAAAACCACCTGCGGTGGCGTGGTCCTGGATGGTCACCCGAGCTTTCGCATGCACGGCATTCCTGTGGCGCGTGAGGGTGATCCGGTGACGTGCGGCAAGGACGGCAAACGCTATGTGATAGCAGGAGGTATCCAGCACTTCATGGCAAAGGGGCGCGTGGCGGGCACTTTGGACAGTTTCAGCACCTGCCCTTGCCAAGCCCGCTTGATCCACTCGTTGCCAAGTGCGACCTATCAGTCGGTTTCCAGCCCTGTCCCCAGCGCAGCGGTCAGCCCCTCACCGGTAGCATCTACGGTGCATGCTCAGGCCTCCCTGACCAGGCCGCCAGAGCACCCATCTGCCGGGAGTCCGACCAGATCGTACGTGAAGGACGTGCAGGTGTTCATCGGCGATCCCGAGCAGGCCTGCGTATTTGCCAAAACCTGCACCGGTGGGGCGGGGGCGGGGTTGGCAAAATCGCAGGCCTGCTGGGGTTGGCCGGGGGACACCTGGACGTCCTTCACGTACGATCTGGGCGGGCGG
>CAMPIF010000162.1 GCA_946886245.1 Ectopseudomonas composti
GAGCCCGCACCTGGACAAGCTCGGCATGCGCAGTTCGGAAACCGCCCAGGTGTTCTTCGACAACGTGCGCGTGCCACAGCGCTATCGCATCGGCCACGAAGGCGCCGGCTTCATGATGCAGATGCTGCAGTTCCAGGAAGAGCGCCTGTTCGGTGCGGCCAACATGATCAAGGGCCTGGAACACTGCGTCGACACCACCATCGACTACTGCAAGCAGCGCCACACCTTCGGTCAGCCGCTGATCGACAACCAGGTCATTCACTTCCGCATGGCCGAGCTGCAGACCGAGATCGAGTGCCTGCGCGCACTGGTCTACCAGGCCACCGAGCAATACGTGAAAGGCCGCGACGTGACCAAGCTGGCATCGATGGCCAAGCTCAAGGCCGGGCGCCTCGGCCGCGAGGTGTCCGACGCCTGCCTGCAGTACTGGGGCGGCATGGGTTTCATGTGGGACAACCCGGTGTCGCGCGCCTACCGCGACGTGCGCCTGGTCAGCATTGGCGGCGGTGCCGACGAAATCATGCTCGGCATCATCTGCAAGCTGATGGGCATCCTGCCGGGGAAGAAAAAATAACGTCGCGCAGCGACGGCCCGAAGGGTGGCCGCCAGGGACGGCAGGCCATAAGGAAGGTTTGATCGTAGGGTGGATCACGCTTTATCGATCCACCATGACGGTGGACGTAAAAAGCGACGTCCACCCTACGCACCGTAGGAGCGGCTTCAGCCGCGAATCACCGAAATCAAAGGTGTATCCATGAACGACCTGCCCCACTGCGACACCCTGCTGCTCGACCTCGATGCTGGTGTGCTGCACGTCACCCTCAACCGTCCGGACAGCCGCAATGCCATGAGCCTGGCCATGGTCGGCGAACTGCGCGCGACCCTCGAAGCCGTGCGCCATGACACGAACGTGCGCGCCCTCGTGCTGCGCGGTGCGGGCGGTCATTTCTGCGCCGGTGGCGACATCAAGGACATGGCCGGTGCCCGCGCCAAAGGGAGCGATGCCTACCGCGAGCTGAACCGCGCCTTCGGTGCGCTGCTGGAAGAGGCCCAGGCCGCGCCGCAGGTGCTGGTGGCGGTGCTGGAAGGCGCCGTGCTCGGCGGCGGTTTCGGCCTGGCCTGCGTGTCCGACGTGGCCATCGCCGCCAGCGGCGCCAAATTCGGCCTGCCGGAGACCACACTGGGCATCCTGCCGGCGCAGATCGCCCCCTTCGTCGTGCATCGCATCGGCCTGACCCAGGCCCGCCGCCTGGCCCTGACCGCCGCCCGTTTCGACGGCCTTGATGCCCTGCGCCTGGGCCTGGTGCATTACTGCGAAAGCGATGACGCCGCCCTGCAGCAGCGCCTGGACGAGACCCTGGAACAGATTCGCCAATGCGCGCCACAGGCCAACGCCCAGACCAAGGCCCTGCTGCTGGCCAGCGAACGCGAAGCACTCGGCCCGCTGCTCGACCGCGCTGCCGAACAGTTCGCCGCCGCCGTCACAGGCGCCGAAGGTGTCGAAGGCACCCTGGCCTTCGTGCAGAAACGCAAGCCGAGGTGGGCCCAATGATGGATTGGACAGACAAGCACTACCGACAAAGACCGTAGGGTGGATCGGGGCGCGTAGCCGTCGCTCTTCACATCCAGCAATGACACAAACGGTGGATCGATGAAGCGTGATCCACCCTGCGCCAGAACACCCTAGCCCGGATGCAATCCGGGGATCGTCCCACAGGAGCACGAAGATGCCCGCATTCAACAAGATCCTCATCGCCAACCGTGGCGAGATCGCCTGCCGGGTGATGCGCACCGCCCTCGAACTCGGCTACCGCACCGTGGCGGTGTACTCCGAGGCCGATGCCGATGCCCGTCACGTGCAGATCGCCGACGAAGCCGTGTGCATCGGCCCGGCACAGGTGAGCCAGTCTTACCTGCGCATCGACGCCATCATCGAGGCCGCGCGCAAGACCGGCGCCGACGCCATCCACCCCGGCTATGGCTTCCTCTCCGAGAACGCCGATTTCGCCCGCGCCTGCGAGGCAGCCGGCATTGTCTTCATCGGCCCAACCGTAGAGGCCATCCACCTGATGGGCAGCAAGCGCCTATCCAAGATCGCCATGCTGGAAGCCGGCGTGCCCTGCATTCCCGGTTACGAAGGCGCCGCCCAGGATGACGACACCCTGGCCCGCGAAGCCGAGCGCATCGGCTACCCGCTGATGATCAAGGCCAGCGCCGGTGGCGGCGGCCGTGGCATGCGCCTGGTACATGAATCCTCCGAACTGCTGGGGCAGATCCGCACCGCTCGCTCGGAGGCGCAGAACGCCTTCGGCTCCGGCGAGCTGATCCTCGAACGCGCGGTGATCCGCCCGCGCCATGTCGAGATCCAGGTCTTCGGCGACCAGCACGGCAGCATCGTCTACCTTGGCGAGCGCGACTGCTCGGTGCAGCGTCGCCACCAGAAGGTGGTCGAGGAAGCGCCCTGCCCGGTGATGACGCCCGAGCTGCGCCGCGCCATGGGCGAGGCGGCGGTGAAGGCGGCGGCTTCGGTCAACTACGTTGGCGCCGGTACCGTGGAGTTCCTGCTCGACGCCAGCGGCGAGTTCTTCTTCCTGGAAATGAACACCCGCCTGCAGGTGGAGCACCCGGTCACCGAGCTGATCACCGGGCAGGATCTGGTGGCCTGGCAGATTCGCACGGCCTCCGGTCTGCCCCTGCCGCTGCAGCAGGACGAAATCCGCCTCAGCGGCCACGCCATGGAGGTGCGCCTGTACGCCGAGGACTCGGCCGCCGGCTTCCTGCCGCAGACCGGCCAGGTGCTGCGCTGGGAACCCGAGCTACTGGCAGGCGTGCGCATCGACCACGGCCTGGTCGAGGGGCAGGCCGTCACGCCCTTCTACGACCCGATGCTGGCCAAGGTCATCGCCTACGGCGAAACCCGCGACGAAGCCCGGCGCAAGCTGGTGCGCGCCGTAGAGCAATGCGTGCTGCTCGGCGTGAACGGCAACCAGCGCTTCCTCGCCAACCTGCTCAAGCACCCGCAGTTCGCCGCCGGCAACGCCACCACGGCGTTCATCGCCGAGCATTTTGCCGCCGACCCCAGCCTGCACCCGCACATGGCCAGCCTGGCCGAGCTGGCCATGGCCGCCGCCCTGCTCTATCAGGCCTCGGCCAACGCCCGCGCGCACCAGCCCGGCCTGTCCGGCTGGCGTAGCGCGGGCAGCGCGCCCTGGCGTTTCGTTCTCAAGCAGGGGGAGCACAGACACGCTGTGGAACTGGACGTGCTCGCCAGCGGCCCACAAGCGCAGCTTCGCGTGCACCGGGGTGAAGAGCAGCTGTCTGTGCGCCTGCTGGCCAGCGACGGTCGTTGGCTGACCCTGGAACTGGACGGCGTGCGCCGCCGCCAGGCCTACCACATCGAAGGCGAGCGCCTGTGGCTCTACGGTGAACACGGCAACCTGGAACTGCTGGACGTCACCCACGAGCCGGCCGGCGGGCAGGACGCCGCCAGCAGCGGCGCGGTAAAGGCACCGATGGATGGCGCCATCGTCGACGTGCTGATCGCCGAAGGCGACAGCGTGAGCAAGGGACAATTGCTGGTGGTGCTGGAGGCGATGAAGATGGAGCACCCGCTCAAGGCCGGTGTCGACGGTATCGTCCGTCGCGTTGGCGTGAGCCGGGGCGAGCAGGTCAAGAACCGTCAGTTGCTGGTGGAAATCGAAGCGGCTTCGTAGGGTGCGCGCGCACCTGGATTGACAGGCGGTGCGCACGGCGCACCCTAAGTGTTCGAACAACAAGAGGAACGCCCATGTCACTTTCCGGCAAGACCCTGTTCATCACCGGCGCCAGCCGTGGTATCGGCCGCGAGATCGCCCTCAAGGCCGCCGCCGATGGCGCCAACATCGTCATTGCAGCCAAGAGCGCCGAGCCGCACCCGAAACTGCAAGGCACCATCTTCAGCGTCGCAGCCGAGGTCGAAGCCGCTGGCGGCAAGGCCCTGGCGTTGCAACTGGACGTGCGTGACGAACAAGCCGTGGCAGCAGCCATGGCCAAGGCCGCCGAGCATTTTGGTTGTATCGATGCACTGATCAACAACGCCGGGGCGATCAAGCTGGTGGGCGTGGAGAAACTGGAACCCAAGCGCTTCGACCTGATGTACCAGATCAATACCCGTGCGGTGATGGTCTGCAGCCAGGCGGCGCTGCCGTACTTGAAGAACAGCAGCTCCGCTGCGGGGAAGCAGAGCTCGGGCGGGCACATCCTCAACCTCTCTCCGCCGCTCAACCTCGATGCCAAGTGGTTCGCCCAGCACGGCCCCTACACCGTCACCAAGTACGGCATGAGCATGCTCACCCTGGGCATGAGCGAGGAATTCAAGAAGTACGGCATCAGCGTCAATTCACTGTGGCCGAAGACCATGATCGCCACCGCCGCCATCGAGTTCGAACTGGGCAGCCGCGACGCCTTCAAGCGGGCACGCACCCCGGCGATCATGGCCGACGCGGCTCATGCGATCCTGGCCAGTCAAGGCCGCAGCATCACCGGGCGCCTGCTGATCGACGAGGACATCCTGCGCGAACAGGGCATCAGCGACTTCGAGCAATACCGTTTCGATCCTGCTGGCGGCAGCCTGATACCGGATCTGTTCGTCGATTGAGTCAATCTTCGGCTGCTCATCGGGCCTGCAGCAAATACCGAATGTGCGCCTGAAAGAAGTCAGGCACAATGCCACTACATGCCAGGCATGTCAGGAAGCCGTATGCAGGGAAGTGCAATCTGAACCCTCCCGCCGTACCGCTGATACAAACGCGTCGCATCGCTCGCCTGGCAGTTGCCAGGTAGCGCAGGGAGCAGTCATGAACAAAGCTTTTAGTATCGTCTGGAGCTTTACCCGCAACAGCTTCGTGGTTGCCGATGAACATGCCAACCTGCATGGCAAGCGCAGTGGCGGCGCACTCAAGCTCGCAGGTGTAGCCCTTGCCCTGACGACAGCTGGAGCAGCGCAGGCCGTCCCGGGTATTTGCGGGGCTGGCAACAACACCATCAGCGGCAACGAATCCTACAGTTGTTATCTGTACGGCAATGACAGCCTGACAGTGAGTAAATCCGGCAGCATCACCACAGCCAATGAGTCAGCCGTTTTCAGCGATTTCGGTTTCGGCAGCATCAGCAATGCCGGGATCATCCGCAATACCAGCGGCACCTATTACCTGGACGGTTCCGGCATTTATCTACAAGCCAGCGGCAGCAGCATCAGCAACCTGGCAGGCGCCACCATCGAAGGCTCCTTCGCCGGCATTACCCTGGATGGTCTGGCGCAAACGGTGACGCTCGACAGCCTCGGCAATGCCGGCACCATCACCGGGGGTATCGGTGTTCTGGCGACCGGAGCTGTGGACATCAGCACCATCGTCAACAGCGGCACCATCAGCGGCATCGGTACTGATGGTGTCGGCATCGGTATTGATACTGGCACGACCATCGACTCAATCAACAACAGCGGCACCATCAATGGCACCCTGGCGGGGATTCAGGTCTATGACAGCGCCATCGGTGCCATCACCAACAGTGGCACCATCTCGGGCACAGACTTCTCGATTGCAGATCAGGCCGGCAGTGGGATGGCCATTGATATTACCGGCCAGAAGGCACGCCTGGTGGGCGACGTCAGAGCCCAGTACAGCACCCTCACTCTCAAGTCTGGCGCAGTGTTCAGCACCGAGAGCGCGGTCGACGTCGACCGCTTTGTGATCGAGAACGGTGCCACTCTGAAGATGGGCACGGGCCTCAGCACATCTGGCACGATGGACGACGGCATCGTTGTCTTCAGCGGCCTTAGCAACGCGGGCACCCTTGGCCTGGCAGCGGGCGTCACCGGCACCATTTATGGCGACTACAACCAGGCCAGCAGCGGCGCCTTGAAGATTGGCGTGGCGGATGACAGCACCTACGGCAAGCTGGTGGTAGACGGCACCGCTACCTTGCTCGGCAATGCCAAGATCATGGTGGACGTCAGCAATCCCGGCTACTCCTTCACGGCCAGCACACTCGACGATGTACTCAGCGCCAACGACCTGATCAGCGACGGTACCTTTGCCGTCAGCGACAACTCCCTGCTTTTCGACTTCGGCGCGGTCAAGGACGGTAATACCGTCGACCTGACACTGGCCAAGGCCGAGACTGCCGGCGTGCTGGACAGCGTCATCAATACCGGCAACAACCCGGCACAAGAAGCAGCCCAGGTGCTCGACAAGGCACTAGCCGAAGATCCGACTGGTGAGCTGGCGTCCAACTTCATCGGTCTGACCAGCGAGCAGGAGGTCTCCAACGCAGTCACCTCTACCCTGCCCACTGTCGCCGGCAGCGCCAGCAATGCCACAAACAGCACATTGGCCGGTATCAACCGGGTGATTCAGGCCCATCAGGACAGCAATCGCGGCCTGTCTTCGGGTGACGCCCTGAGCAACGGCAATCTCTGGATCAAGACCTTCGGCTCCTGGGCCGAGCAACATGAACGTAGCGGTATCTCTGGCTACGACGCCGACACCAAGGGCCTGGCTATCGGTGCCGATACGGCCGTTTCCGAAACCACCCGGCTTGGCCTGGCATTCGCTTACGCACAGACCGACCTGGACAGCGACTCACCGATTGCCCCGCAAAGCGCCCAGATCGATACCTTCCAGCTGATAGGCTACGGCAGTTACGCCCTGAGTGCCGATACCGAGCTGAACTTCCAGCTGGATGCCGGGCAAAACCGCAACGAAAGCAAGCGCCACATGCCTTTCGCAGATGCCACTGCCCACGCCGACTACAACGGCTACAACGTCCATGCCGGCATTGGCATCGGTCACAACATGCACCTGTCCGAACAGCTGACCTTCGTGCCTTCGGCCCGTGCGGACTACACGTGGATAGGCACCGATTCGTATCATGAAAAAGGTGCTGGCGCTCTTGATCTGGACGTAGACAGCAACGACACCGAAGAGCTGCTGCTCAGCATCGACGGAAAACTCAACTACGCCTTGAGCGAAGCCACCCTGCTCAGTGCCAACCTCGGCGCCGGCTACGACGTGATCGACGAGAACGGCGCAATCACGTCCACCTACGCTGGCGCCCCCGGTGCCGCCTTCAGAACCCAAGGGATGGACCTGGAGCCCTGGCTAGCCCGCGCCGGACTGGGTCTGACCCACACCCTGAGCGGAGGCACCGAAGTCAGCCTGCGGTACGATGCAGAGGCGCGTAGCGACTTCACCAACCAGGGTGCCTCAGTGAAAGCACGCTGGGCCTTCTGAGCACGGTGTCGCGACACCAAGGCCACGCTCAATGCCGTGGTCTTCGGGTGTTGGCGCTCAGCACGGATGAGCAAGATGAAACGACGGCGCGCGACACCCCGCTCCATCTGCAAACAGCTCGGTCAGCTGAGGTAGATATGCATCCATGCGCCTGAGCCCCCTATTCCTGCTGGCAGGAACATTACTGCTGGCAGCCTGCACCTCCTTTCCCAGCCCGGGCGAGCGGCGTCAGCAAGCATCCACGCTCGCGCACCAGCAGAACTGGCAGGCGCTGCAACTGCAGGGCGGTGTCTTTCGCCTGCAGGCCTTTGCGCCTCAGACCAGAGGTGATGAGCTGACGATCTATCTGGAGGGTGATGGCTTTGCCTGGATCAACGCTCGCCAACCCTCCAGTGACCCGACCCCTCTCGACCCGATTGCCCTGCGCCTGGCATTGGCACAACCCCGAGGCAACGCTGCCTATCTGGGCCGCCCATGCCAGTATCTGGATGCCTCTCGCCCACCCTGCCAAAGACGCTACTGGACTGACGCCCGCTTCGCCGAAGAAGTGGTACAGAGTCTTGATCAGGCTGTTGACCAATTGAAAGACCGAGCTGGCGCTCGGCGCCTGGTGCTCATCGGCTACTCGGGCGGTGGAGCCCTGACATTGCTCCTCGCGGCGCGGCGTGACGATGTGAAGCGCATCGTCACGATTGCCGGCAACCTCGATCATGCCGCCTGGACCCATCACCATCGAATCTCCGCCCTGAACGGTTCACTGGACACTGCGCCCCTGCGTGCGCGGTTGGCGAAGGTTGAACAGTTTCACCTGGTAGGAGCTGAAGATCGCATTATCCCCCCCCGATTAACCGAAGCGTTCCTGGCGGGCTACCCTCCCGGCCACCGCGCGCAGCGCAAGGTAGTACCTGGCTATGATCATCGCTGCTGCTGGGCACAAGGCTGGCCTGCCCTTTGGGAGCATATCGAGGCCTGGCAACCGGGCTCACAGGATTTCTAAACGACGATAGCAACGCCATTTGCCGATCTGCCCACCGAAGCGCGCGCCAGGGCCATGGCTGCTAAGCGCCACGCTGACTAGAGTCAGGACTCGCCTCTCATTCATGACATCCCAAGTGCGAGCCCCATGAGCCAAGCCGATCTGATTTCGCCCTTCCGCTTCCTGGCCCACCTGCCGCAGCACCTGCCGCGAGTGCCGCGCATGCTGCGCGGCCTTTACTACGCCGGCATTCGCAACCGCGAGAAGAACCTGTCGCTGG
>CAMPIF010000163.1 GCA_946886245.1 Ectopseudomonas composti
CCTTTCACCTGGCGCTTCCCGTGTACGTCCTGGCGGCCGCGCGGCATTTCTACGGCGAAGTGTTCGGCTGTGCCGAGGGCCGCAGCAGCGAGCACTGGGTGGACTTCGATTTCTTCGGCCACCAGTTGGTGATCCACGAAGCGCCGAAGATGGCTTATCAGGAATCGGCCGCCAGCAACCCGGTGGACGGCCACGATGTGCCGGTGCCGCATTTCGGCGTGGTGCTCGGCTGGGCCGACTGGGAAGCGCTGACCGAGCGCCTGCGCAGCCGCGAGACGACGTTCGTCATCGAGCCCTACGTACGCTTCAAGGGCCAGATCGGCGAGCAGGCCACCATGTTCCTCCTCGACCCTTGCGGCAACGCCCTGGAGTTCAAGGCGTTCAAGGACATCGGCCAGCTGTTCGCCAAGTAAGCGCGAGGAAATCCTTCAATCCAGCGGATTGTCGATCTGCGCGCGCAGCAGGTCGGCGAAGGCGCTCGCCTCTACCGGGCGGCTGATCAGAAAGCCCTGGATCTCGTCACAGTTCTGGCTCTTGAGGAAATCCATCTGCGCCTGGGTTTCCACACCCTCGGCCACCACCTTCAGCTCCAGGCTGTGGGCCATGGCGATGATCGCGCGGGTGATCGCCGCATCCTCGCCACCGGGCGACAGGTCGCGGATGAAGGTCTGGTCGATCTTCACGTAATGCACCGGGAAGCGCTTGAGGTAGCTGAGCGAGGAATAGCCGGTGCCGAAATCGTCGATGGCCAGTTTGACCCCCAGCTCACGCAGTTGGCGGAAGGTGACGATGACGCTGTCGACGTTGTCCAGCAGCTGGCTTTCAGTCAACTCCAGCTCCAGGTACTGCGGCGCCAGGCCGGTTTCTTCGAGCACCTGGCGCACCAGGCTGGTGAGGTTGCCCTGGCGCAACTGGTACACCGAGATATTCACCGACACCCGTATCTGCGCCAGACCTTCCTGCTGCCACTGGCGCGCCTGGCGGCAAGCCTGACGCAGCACGAACTCGCCAATCGGCGCGATCAGCCCGGTCTCTTCGGCCAGGCCAATGAACTCGCCAGGTGCCACCATGCCCTGCTGCGGATGGCGCCAGCGCACCAGCGCCTCGGCGGCGTTGAGCTGATCGTCGGCGAGGTTCAGCTTGGGCTGGTAGAACACCTCCAGCTGGCCTTCGTCGATGGCCTTGCGCAGCTGGTTCTCCAGTTGCAGGCGCTCCAGGGTACAGGCCTGCAGGTTGTCGGTGAAGAACTGGAAGGTGTTGCCGCCCAGGTGCTTGGCATGTTGCACAGCCATGTTGGCCTGGCTGATCAGCGCGCTGATCTCGCGGGCGTAGTCCGGCAGCAGGCTGATGCCCAGCGAGGCGCTGATCACCAGTTCGTGCCCGCCGACGGTCATCGGCACGCGCAGCTTGGCCAGCAGGCGACTGGCCACCCGCGCCAGGCTGGAGAGGCTGCCGTAGGCATCGAGGATGATGGCGAACTCGTCGCCCGAGAGCCGCGCGATGCAGTCGGCCTCGGGCACGGCCTGGGTCAGGCGGCGGCTCATCTGCCGCAGCAACTGGTCCGCCACTTCATGGCCGAGGCTGTCGTTGAGCAGCTTGAAACGGTCCAGGTCGATATGCACCAGGGCGATGCTGCGGCCGCTCTGACGGGCGCGCTGGCTGGCCTCGTGCAGGCGCTCCTTGAACAGGCTGCGGTTGGCCAGGCCGGTCAGGTCGTCGTAGTGCGACAGGTAGCGCAGGCGCTCCTCGGCCTCGCGCCGCGCACTGAGATCGGCGAAGAAGCCGACGATATGGCTGGGCCGACCCGTTGTATCGCGCACCAGGTTGAGCTGCAGCCACTGCGGGTAAAGCTCGCCACTCTTGCGCGTCTCGATCAGCTCGCCCTGCCAGGTGCCGCTGCTGTCCAGCTCCTGGCGGATCATCTGGTACTGCCGACGCATCTCGCGGCTGCCGATCAGGCTGGTCACCGTGCGCCCGACCACTTCTTCGCGGCTGTAACCGGTCACCGCGCTGAACGCACGGTTGACCGCCAGCACGCGGTAGTCGGGGTCGAGAATGAAGATGCCTTCGCTGGCCGCTTCGAACACGGTCGCGGCCAGGCGCTGCTGCTGCTCCTGCTGACGCCGCGCGCTGACATCGCGCCGCGTGCCGAGCATGCGCCGTACACGGCCGGCGGCGTCGCGCTCGACCGCGCGGCCACGGTCCTCGACCCAGACCCAGTGGCCATCGACATGGCGCACGCGGTACTCGATCTGATAATCCTCGCTGCGTCCCTTGAGGTGCCGGACCAGAGCCCGGCGCAGCCCCGGCAGATCATCCGGGTGCAGGCGCGGGGTCAGGTCGCGCAGCATCACGTGCACCTGGCCCGGCTCCAGACCGAACAGCTCGCGCAGATGCGAGTGGTGCACCTGATCGCTCTCCAGGTCCCAGTCCCACAAACCCAGCTCGCTGGCTTCCAGCGCCAGGGCCAGGCGCGCCTGGCTCTTGCCCAGGGCATGGGTCGCTTCGTCCAGCTCCAGGGTGCGTTCGGCCACGCGCATTTCCAGCTCGCCATGGGCGCCGCGCAGTTCGCGCTCGGCGCGGCGACGTTGCTCCACCTCGCGCGCCAGTTCTTCATTGAGCCCTTCGGCGCGCTGCTTGGCGTGCTCGAGATTGCTGATCAGCGCCAGGTTGTGAAAACGCTGCAGCAAGCTGCGCTGCACCAGGCGGTTGACCTGCCAGGCCACCACCAGCAGGGCGAGCAACAGCATGACACCGAGCAGACCCCAGCCGCGCTGCAGGCCGTTATCGCTGAGCAGCAGGAAGGCCGCCGAAGGCAGCAGGCAGGGCAAGGCGAACGTGAGGAAGGCGGGCAGGCTGACGGCATAGGCCACGCTGGCCGAGAGAATCGCAGCGGCGATCAGGCCGTAGACCAGCGCCTGCTGGTAGAACACATCGGCAGGCACCAGCACGATCACGGCAAAAGCGAGGGTCAGGCCGGAAGCACCGGCGCCAAAGAGAAAGATGCGGCGCCAGTAGGGCTCGGCCTGGCGACTCGGCAGCGCCTCGTTGAAGGCATTCACCTGGGTCAGGCGCAGCAGCGCCAGCAGCACGACCCAGCCCAGCCAGGCCGCGAGCATCGGTGCGCTCTGCTGACTCCACAGCAACAGGCTGCAGGCCAGGCCGACCAGCAGCATGAGCAACGTGGGCAGGCGCGAGCCCTGGAACAATAGACGTGTACGCTCGACGGCAATGTCCGTGGCGAACTGACGTTCAGCCTGATGCGGGTCCAGCGTCACCTCTTGAACTACGGCGCTAGTCGTGGCGGTCATAGGCGATTTTCTTGTAATGGTTGCCTGAGGGTATCGGGCGTTTTTTCGGCCCCCTCAACCCTGACGTCGCCGGAGAATACCCGAGACAGACGCCGTGCCCAACAGCGATGTGGGCAATTTCAAGGCTTGGCGCCTGATTCGTGGCGCCAATGCTGGCATTTTGCCCGCCTGCAGCTACCCTTTGCAGCCTGACCCGCCGGTCGTCGGCTGCTCGGCGCATTTTTCGACGCTTCACCCACTGCCTCCGCGAGAGGCTTGCGGCGCCCCCGCAACAGCTCCTAGGATGGGCACCCTCCGCACTCAGGGAAGCACGGCCAAACGCCCATGGATGACTTGCAACAACGCTGGCTCTTTGCCCTTTCCGCGCCGATGGTGGCGATCAACACCCAGTCGGGCGCGCAATACGGGCGGCCTGATTTCTATCCGGACAGCGAGTTCGTCGACCTCAGCGAGTCCTGGGATATCGCCGATCGCCCCGCACTGCTGGCGATGATCCAACGCATGACCGACGACGGCCATGCACGCGATCTGAGCGGCGCCTACTGGGATAACGCGCGCCTGCTACCGGGCGAATGGCAGGCGCTGGTCGACAGCCTCGACGAAGGCCAGCGAGTGGCCTATCGCTACGTCGCCGACACCATTCTGGTCTGCGGCTCCGGTGGCATCCGCGCCTGGGACCTGGGGCGCATGAGCTTTCTCGCCCGCATCGGTCAGTTGAACGGCTGGCTGAGCCTCGAGGAAAACCTCTGGCTGCATACTCGCCTGAGCCTGCGGGCGCGCTACTACTACCAGGGCTGGCACAGCTACCTGGCCGGTTTTCTCATCGGTCGCTGCTACTGGAACTGCCTGGGCCACGAGCAACCGGACGAACAGGCGCTGTGCATCAGCCGTCAGGGCAGTGACCCGACGCACCGTGCCCTGGTACGCGAACTGACACTGAGCCCGGCCGCCGGATTCGACCAATTGCCCTGGGACATGGAACTGGATCTGCCGGAAAAACCGGCATCGCTGGAGGCGTTCGACTGGTCATGAGTTGCTGGGAACACCTCGGCATAGCGCCGACTGACGATCAGAACAGCATCCGCAGCGCCTACCGCGCACGCCTACCCGACGTCCACCCGGAGCGCGATCCCGAGGGTTTCCAGGCCCTGCGCGGTGCCTACGAGGACGCTCTGCGCCAGGCCCGCGGCGAAGTCCCGGCCACAAGCGAGCCGAGCGCACCGCCCAGCGCCAGCGAACAGGCCGTGCAACAGTTCGTCGAACTGCTGCAGGACGCCGGCCGGCGCTTTCGACCCGAAGCCTGGCAGGACTACTGCCGGATGCTCGACCAACTGCCGCTCGACGTACTTGAAGGTCTCGATGGCTCGCTGCGCGGTCTGCTGCTGAGCAACGGGCCGCTGTCGCATCGCTGCGTGAACCTGCTCACCGAGCGCATGGCCTGGGCCAATCGCCTGATGCAAATGCCCTTCGAGGAAGCCGAGGCGCTGGATCAGTTGCTGCAGCGCATCGCCGAACCCGATCCGTTCGACCTCGCCAGCCTGTCCGAGTGGCCGACCGTCGCGCAGGTGGAAAACCTCTGGTACGTGCGCACCCTGGAGCATCTGTTCAGGAACCGGCCACTGCAGGAATTTCGTGGCTGGTGCTCGCTGCACCTGTGCCTGCCAATGCCGGCCGACCCGGACTACTATCCGCGCCTGTATCGCCAGTGCACCCTGGCCGGGGTGGCCCTGGGCGGCGCCCTGGAGCACTACCAGGCGCTGCATGACGAGACACCCGAGGACCTCGACATCCAGTACCTGCTGGCGCTGCAGAAGCAGCACCATGACCTGGACGCCCTCGACCTGTGGACGCGCCTCTGGCACGAACGCGAGATACCCGAGGCAGCCGCCTGGATGCTGGCCTGGTGCGCTCATCACTCGCCTGAACGCCTGCCACTGCTGATCCTGGCGTTCAACCGTAGCCAGATCGAGCTTGGCCATGAGCATCCGCTCGATGCCTATCAGTTGGCCGATGGCGAGCCCGCCCAGACGCCGCAAACCCTGGCGCGCTGGCAACGCGCCGCCATCAGCGAACTGCCGCCGCTGGCGCGCACTTTCGTCGCCTGGCAGATGGGGGACAGCGAGTGGCCATTGCTCGCCGAGCTGCTCGGCGCTGCGGACACGCCGCTCACGCGGCTCTATCGTCAGGCCTGGCTGCTGCAACGTGGCGACGACAGCGACCTCGAACACCTGCTGAACCTGCAGGCCGGCGACCATCCGCTCGATGCCGTGCTGGTGCAGGGGCTACAGCACCACGCCCGGCAACAGCGCCAGTGGCTGCGCGAATCGCCTGCGCTGCAGGCACTGCAACAGGCATCGAGCAGCCCGGGCGCGAAACTGCCGCAGGCGCTCGGTGACAACACCGTGGCTCGTGCCCAGATGTTGCGCGGGCTCAGGCGCTTGCGCCGATACGACGAGGCGACGCTGCAACGCCTGGGCGAACTGCTCGCGCCACTGCCGGGCTGGTCGCTGCCGCCCTGCCTGCAGTTGCAACTGGCCCTGCAGCGCAGCGGTCGCAGCCTGCCAGAGCTTCCCGACGATGGCGACGCGCGCTGGCACTGGCAGCGCCAGACACTGTTGCTGCTGGGCCTGCTGGAGCAGCCTGAACAATGGCTGGAGCAACTGGATCAAACTCTCGCCGACCTGCCCACCGATGCCGAACATCCGGCCCACGAGGCCAAGGCGCAGTTGCTGGCGAACGCCAGCACGCCTCGTCGCTGGCTGCTGGATCTCGACGAAGCTGATCCACTGCAGGGGTTGATCGCCGCCGCACAGGTCAGCCCGGACATTCTCCTCGGCAGCCCGCGCCTGCCGTCGGTCGCCCGTATCGGAGCCTGCGCCGAGCAATACAGCCACGAGCTGGCAGGCGATCCGTTCGGCCAGATGCTGCTCGACGCCCTGCTCCATCACGACCCGGATCTGCCGCAAGAGGAACGCAACCTGGCCTTGCAACGGCTGCTGGCGTTCACCTGCCCTGGCACCTGGTTCGAGCCCTTCCGCGAGGGACTGGTCAAGGGCCGACTACAGAACCTGGCGCAATCGATCTGCACCGATAACGGGCTGGTGTTCGCCACCATGCAGGCGATCTTCGATGGCATGCGCGATCTGCTCGGCGGCGCCAAGCCGCACCTGCCCTCGACCAGCCAGTTGCGCAAGTTGCAGCAGGCCAAGGACTCCAGCGCCACGCCGACGGCCGTCCGCCTGGCGATCACCTTGCTGCTGTCGCGTTGTGAGCGCCTGCTACCCAAGCACGCGCCGGCTACCTGGCGTTCACAGTGGCAGATGTGGCGACTGGGCGGACGCCTGAACCGGATCAACTTCACCCTGCAGACTCTGGCCCTGGCAGGGGCCGCACTGCCGCTGAGCTTACTTGTCGACAAACTCAGCAGCGACCTGGCGCTGGCGCTGCTCGCCGGCGCCGTCCTCGTCCTGATCACCTGCATGCTGCGTCGGTTGCATGACATGAGCCGTGGCGTGGGTACGCTACTGATGTTGCTGCTGGGCAGCTTCATGCTGCCCTACATGCTGCTG
This sequence comes from Ectopseudomonas composti, assembly GCA_946886245.1. Next base: position 6,881 of record CAMPIF010000163.1, read on the forward strand.
GTGCTGTTTTTCTGGCCCAGCGACCCGCTGCCCAACCGTTACGGCCCGCCTGGGGACAAGGCGGCCAGCACACAGGGCCTGCAGGCGCGCCTGCGGCGCCTGAACGGGGTCAGGGACTGAATCTCGTCAGGCGCGCAGGGGCGTTTCGCTGTACATGGCGCCCCCGGCGAAGCAGTCGGATCAACCGCCCGGTCAGAAGCGCAGCGCGTCCAGCGCCTGCTCCAGACGCTGACGGGCGGCGCTGATCGGCTGCTCCTGCTGGGCGCCGAGCACGCTCTGAAACTCGTCCAGCCACTGGCCGATCTGCTCGCGCTCGGCACCCAGGGTCTGCATCCAGGCCCGCTCCAGGCGGGCCAGCAGGGTACGGTTGTGCAGCGTGTCACGCGGATGGATCTTCAGACTGGCCAGGCGCGCCTGGCTGGCGGCACGCGCCTCGGCACTCAGCCCGGTGGGGCTGCGGTCGATCACGTGGCCGTGGCGCTGGCCACTCTCCAGGGTCACGTCCACTTCCAGCAGGCCGTTGATGTCGTAGCTGAAACGCACGTCCAGCGCCTGCACCTGGCCGGTCTGGGTCAACTTCACCTCGAAGGCATCGACGAAGATGTTGTCGCGCACCCAGGGGCGCTCGCCCTGATAGACCTCGATGCGGATGTATTCCTGCTGCGCGTGTGTGGTGTAGTAGCGCTGCACGCGTGACGCCGGGATCACCGTGTTGCGCTCGATGATCGGCGAGAAGGCGCCCGGCTGCTCATCGCTGCGCCGCGAGGCAATACCCAGCGTGTAGGGGCAGACATCGGTGAGGATGATTTCCTCGATGGCCCGGTCGCGCGCCTTGCACGCCGCCTGCGCGGCGGCGCCGAGGGCAACGATGGTGTCCGGGTCGAGGTGACGATAGGGCAAGCGGCCGAACAAGGTGGCGACCAGTTGCTGCACCACGCTCATGCGCGTGGCACCGCCGACCAGCACCAGGCTGTCCAGATCACGTGGATTGAGCCGCGCATCGCGCAGCGCCTGCTCGATGGGCTGGCGCAGGCGCGCCAGCAGCGGCGCCCAGATCTGCTGCGCGCGGGCGTCGTCCAGCTGCCACTGGCGGCCATTCCACTCGAGCGTCTGCGGTCCTTCGGCAAGACGTCGCTTGAGCTGCTCCAGTGCATCTTCGAGGCTGGCCAGGGCCTGGCCGTCCAGCTCGCTGCGCGACAGCCCCCAATCGCCCAGGCAGGCCTTGAGCAGGGCTTCGGTGAAATCCTCACCGCCGAGGAAGTTGTCACCGGTGGAAGCATGCACCTCGATCAGCGGCAGGGCGTACTCCAGCACGGTGACGTCGAAGGTGCCGCCGCCCAGATCGAAGATCAGCGTGCGCTCGAACTGCTGCTCATGCAGCCCATAAGCCATGGCCGCCGCGGTGGGTTCGTTGATCAGGCGCTCGACGCGCAGCCCTGCAAGTTCGGCAGCGAATACCGTGCGCTTGCGCTGTTCGTCACTGAAATAGGCCGGTACCGAGATCACCGCCGCGCTCACCGGCACCCCGAGATACGCCTCGGCATCCGCCTTCAGCGAGCCCAGCACCAGTGCCGACAGTTCTTCCGGCGTGAACTGGCGATCGCCCAGGGTGAAGCGCTTGTCGCTGCCCATGAAG
>CAMPIF010000164.1 GCA_946886245.1 Ectopseudomonas composti
TAGGCGGCCAGCTTCAGGCGCAGGCGCGCGAGGCTCTGGTAGTCGGCGGCGAACAGTTCCGGCTGGATGCCCAGCAGGTTGCCGCGCGGACCGGGCTCGCCGATATCCAGCGCGACCTGGCTGCGCAGGTCGGACAGGTAATGGCTGCTGGGGCGCTGCTCGATCCAGTGGACGTAGCTGCCGAGACCGGTCAGCAGTGCGAGCGCGAGCAGGAGGGTGATCAGTAGGCGCATGGTTTTTTTCGGCTTGATTGCGGTGCAGGTTAGGTCGGTCGAGCCGCGCTGCCAAGATCTGTTGCTAGTTTTGATCATTATCTTGTTAGTTTTGATCATTGAGCATGGTTGGCAGCCTCTTTATCGTCTGGCTCCATAACCGACCGCGTGCCCATGAGACCGCGGCAATCCGTGAACTGCACCGCGATGTGGAGAATTCCATGACTGCTCGTTACCCGCACCTGCTGGCCCCGCTCGACCTCGGCTTCACCACGCTGAGCAACCGCACGCTGATGGGCTCCATGCACACTGGCCTGGAAGAGAAGCCGGGCGGCTTCGAGCGCATGGCGGCCTACTTCGCCGAGCGCGCCCGTGGCGGCGTCGGCCTGATGGTCACCGGTGGCATCGGCCCCAACGAGGAGGGCGGCGTGTATTCCGGCGCGGCCAAGCTGAGCACGGTGGAAGAGGCCGAGAAGCACAGGATCGTCACCCAGGCCGTGCATGAGGCGGGCGGCAAGATCTGCATGCAGATCCTGCACGCCGGGCGTTATGCCTACAGCCCCAAGTCCGTGGCGCCGAGCGCCATCCAGGCACCGATCAACCCGTTCAAGCCGCGCGAGCTGGACGAGGAAGGCATCGAGAAGCAGATCGCCGACTTCGTCAATTGCGCCGCGCTGGCCCAGCAGGCCGGTTATGACGGCGTCGAGATCATGGGTTCGGAAGGCTACTTCATCAATCAGTTCCTGGTCGCCCACACCAACCAGCGCACCGACCGCTGGGGCGGCAGCTATGAGAACCGCATGCGTCTGCCGGTGGAAATCGTGCGTCGCGTGCGCGAGGCGGTCGGGCCGAACTTCATCATCATCTACCGCCTGTCGATGCTCGATCTGGTCGAGGGTGGCAGCACCTGGGACGAGATCGTGCTGCTGGCCAAGGCCATCGAAAAGGCTGGCGCGACGATCATCAACACCGGCATCGGCTGGCACGAGGCGCGCATCCCGACCATCGCCACCAAGGTGCCGCGCGCGGCCTTCACCAAGGTCACCGCCAAGCTCAAGGGCGAGGTGTCGATCCCGCTGATCACCACCAACCGCATCAACACCCCGGAAGTCGCCGAGCAGGTGCTGGCCGAGGGCGATGCAGACATGGTGTCGATGGCGCGCCCGTTCCTGGCCGACCCGGATTTCGTCAACAAGGCCGCCGAAGGCCGTGCCGATGAGATCAACACCTGCATCGGCTGCAACCAGGCCTGCCTGGATCACACCTTCGGCGGCAAGCTGACCAGCTGCCTGGTCAACCCGCGTGCCTGCCACGAGACCGAGCTGAACTATATCCCCACTCAGCAGGTGAAGAAGATCGCCGTGGTCGGCGCCGGCCCGGCCGGGCTGGCGGCTTCCACCGTCGCCGCCGAGCGCGGCCACAGCGTGACCCTGTTCGATTCTGCCAGCGAGATCGGTGGCCAGTTCAACGTGGCCAAGCGCGTGCCGGGCAAGGAAGAGTTCTTCGAGACCCTGCGCTACTTCAAGCGCAAGCTGGAAACCACAGGCGTCGACGTGCGCCTGAATACCCGTGTGTCGGTGGACGATCTGCTCAAGGGCGGCTTCGACGACATCATCCTGGCCACCGGTATCGCCCCGCGTACGCCGGATATTCCGGGCATCGGCCATGCCAAGGTGATCAGCTACCTGGACGCGATTCTCGAGCGCAAGCCGGTCGGGCAGACGGTCGCGGTGATCGGGGCCGGCGGTATCGGTTTCGACGTGTCCGAATTCATCACGCACCAGGGCAAGGCCACCAGCCTCGACCGTGACGAGTTCTGGAAGGAGTGGGGGATCGACACCGCGCTTGAAGCGCGTGGTGGCGTGGCGGGCGTCGAGGCGCATCCGCACCCGGCGGCGCGCCAGGTGTTCCTGCTGCAGCGCAAGAAGTCCAAGGTCGGCGATGGCCTGGGCAAGACCACCGGCTGGATTCATCGCACCGGTCTGAAGAACAAGAAGGTGCAGATGCTCAACAGCGTCGAGTACGTGCAGATAGACGATGCCGGCCTGCATATCCGCATCGCCGGCGGCGAGCAGCAGGTGCTGCCGGTCGATACCGTGATCGTCTGCGCAGGTCAAGATCCGCTGCGCGAACTGCAGGAAGGCCTGGAGAGCGCCGGTCAGCGCGTGCACCTGGTCGGCGGCGCGGATGTCGCTGCCGAGCTCGATGCCAAGCGAGCGATCAACCAGGGTTCGCGCCTGGCGGCCGAGCTGTAATGACGACGCCCCGCCTAGTGCGGGGCGTTTGCTTTCTGGCCTGAAAACAACAAGGAGAAGCCGATGTCTCTCAATGCCCAGCTACAGCCTGCCGCTGCGACCAGTCTCGAACGCTGGCACCAGTTCGTTGCCGCCAAGGACCTGAGCGCCTTGCCCGAGTTGCTGCACCCTCAGGCCGTATTCCGTTCGCCCATGGCGCACACCCCGTATCCGGGCGCGCAGGCGGTCAATCTGATCCTCAATACCGTGCTCAAGGTGTTCGAGGATTTCGCCTATCACCGCGAACTGGCTACTGCCGACGGCCTCAGCGTGGTGCTGGAGTTTTCCGCGAAGGTAGGCGGGCGCGAGTTGAAGGGCATCGACATGATTCGCTTCGACGACTCGGGGCGAATCGTCGAGTTCGAGGTGATGGTGCGCCCGATGAGCGGGCTGCAGGCGCTCGGCGCGGAAATGGCGCAGCGACTTGCGCCCTTTCTCGCAGCCGCCAAGGGCTGACGGGCGCTCTACTTGAGAACCCCCACCTCGCGATAGAAGCGCTCGGCGCCGGGATGCAGCGGAATCGGCAGGCCACGGGTGGCGCGCTCCAACCTGATGTCCCTGGCGGCCGGGTGCGCTTCGGCCAGGCGGTCGAGGTTCTCGAAGAGAAACCTGGTCATCTGATAGGCCACGGCGTCGGAAACGCTGGTCTGGCTGACCAGAACGTTGGTGATGGTCGCCGTCGTCACGTCGTTGGCCTGGCCCTTGTAGGTGCCGGCAGGGATGGTGCCCGACTGATAGGCGCTGCTGCCGATACGTGACACCACTTGCTCGGGAATGGCGACGAAGGTGATTGGCACGCGCTCGGCCAAGTCGCGAATCGCCGCCATGCCCAGGCCGGCCGACTGCAGGGTGGCGTCCAGTTGGCCTTTCTCGATCAGTTCGACCGATTCGGCGTAGGGCTTGAACTCCACGTGGCCCATATCCTCGTAGCTCAGACCCGCAGCCTTGAAGATGGCCCTGGCGTTGAGCTCGGTGCCCGAGCGCGGCGCCCCGACGGAAATGCGTTTGCCGCGCAGATCTTCCAGGCTGGTGATCCCCGATGCCTTGCTGGCGACGATCTGGATGTAGTTCGGGTAGATCCCGGCGATGGCGCGCAGGCGGTCACGCGGGGCTCTGAAGCCGGCTTCTTCATCGCCTTTCCAGGCATCGGCAACGGAGTCGCCAAGGGCGAAGGCCAGTTGGCCGCGGGCGATCTGCAGCAGGTTGAGATTCTCCACCGAAGCCTTGGTGGCCCGCACGCTGGTGGTCGAGTCTGCGATGCGCTCGCCATAAAGGTCGGACAGGCTCATGCCCAGTGGGTAGTAAACGCCGCTGGTGCCGCCGGTGAGGATGTTGATCGAGGTCGGGCCGGCGTGAGCGTTGGGGCTGGTGGCCAGAATCGCGGCAGCGGCAAGCAGGCCAAGGCGCTTGGCTAAGTGCATGGGCATTCTCCGTTATTGTTATTTTTGGGCCAAGGGTGCGTCAGTGATGCGCAGGCAGTTTTCTGGTGCCGGGAGAGGCCCCCGCGAAGCGGATTGAGGGATGAGGGTTGGCAGTGAAGTGATGGCGGAACATGGCTGACCTCTTGTCTTTTTTATCAGTCCGACCACGCGACATGCGCGCGGGCTTGCATGTCCTAGAGCAGGTGACGTGCCAGGTTGTCGGACCACCGGTCTAGAGCGGGTGGACCTAATGATTCTGACTGAAGTAGGCGAAATTCCGCTTATGTGGTGGGGGTAAAAAGCAAGAATCCGCCGATCTTGTCGTGCCTGGCAGGCGAGGGTTCATCCCGCCGGATCGGGTCGCTGGCCGCTTTCGTACTTTCCGGCCTTGTCACATTTTTGCGCTAAGCGGTGGTCTATTCGGTCTGGATCGCAGAGTGAGTGCCAACCCAGTCACATTGCTGTGGTCGGGTTTTCCCCTAGACTTGTCCCGGATATCAAGGACGATATCAGTGCCAGAGTATGCGCTGCTCTGGCACGCGACTATGCGCGCGTATTCCCGGTTGGTCCAGAGGGTCCTCAATGAGCATGCAGAACAAGCCGCAGATGGTGGAAGCCGTGATGTTCTTCAGTGAACGCGGTATCTGCAAACAGATGATGTTCCCTGAGTTCGAAGCCTTGCTCGATGGTGTGGTGAACATGCCCGAGTTCGCCGACGAACAGATGCGCGCGGTATTCGTGGTGATCAACCCGCGCCTGCTGGTCAGGGCGGCGGTATTCTTCTTTCTGGATTTCGACGAGGACGGTCGCCCCGACAAGGGCTGGAACATTCCTTTGCAACACCTGGCCGAGCGTGCCGGCCGTGGCCCGGACCTGGGCGCCGGGCCGATTCGCCTGGCCTGTCGCAGTCAGTGTCCGGTGTCCTGGCATCAGATGCATCTGTGGGACCCCAGCCTGGCACCCGCACAGAATGATCTGGTATTGCTGCGCGATGCAGTCAAGCGCAATCAGCTCGGACTCCTGATCGAGGACGACAGTGCTCAGTCGGTGGTTGCCGAGCGTTTGCAGGTAGCTTCCGAAGACAAATGGTATGCGCCCGATCCGGCCAAGGAAGTGGCCGAGCAACTGGCGCAGAAGATGGATCAGGAGCATCGTGCCAAGACCGCGCAACTGATTCAGCAGCAGCGTCTGCGCATCACCAGCCTGACCCAGCAGCATGAAGACGAACTGGCCAAGTTCAAACTGGCCAGCGAGGAGCAGAGCAAGAATCTGCAGGCGCAGATCCATGGGCTGCATCAGGCGCTGCGCCAGCAGGAGGAGCTCAACGCCAACCTCAAGGCGCAACTGGTCGCCCAGGCCGAGAGCTTCCAGAGCAGCCGTGAGGACATGACTCAACAACTGCGTGCCCTCGAGCGTCACGGTCGTACCGAGGGCGATATCCTGCGCGCGCAGTTCGAGGGCGAAATGCGCGCCAAGGTCGTTGCGGCCGTGGCGGAGTACAAGGAGCAGATCGCCATACGCGACGTCGAACTGGCCTATCGCAACGAGCTGGATGCCCAGTTGCAGTCCGAAATCGAACGCCTCAAGCGTGAGCGCGATGCATTCGCCAGTCAGGGCGCCGACCAGGTGCTCGATCGCCTGGCCAAGCTTGGCGTGGTGTTCGTGGTCTACCACCCCGGTGCCGGGCACCTGACCATTCCCCTGCAGGATGTCGCCCGCTATCAGGACAACCCCATGGCCTACGCCGCGGGCAAATGCTTCGTTTCCGAAGAGCAGTATCGCCACTGGTTGGCACATTATCAGCAGCCCAGCTGCGACGCGTCCTTGCCCAGCGGGGAGCGCTGCGCCATTCCCATCGACCGCATCGATACGCCCAGCCGTTTCACTTTGGGTGATTCGAACTGCTGCGCGCGGCACAAGGCCAGTAGCCGTCTGCGTACTGTCGGCTGATCTTGCCCATACGCATTCCCCCCTGGCACCCGCAGGCGCCGCTACAACCTCTGCAACTGGACTGGCTCGAGGCGGCTGGCGTCGAGCTCGCCTGTCTGCGTCTGGATCTTGTCGATCCACTGGTGTCCGGCAACAAGTGGTTCAAGCTCGCGCCCTATCTTCAACAGGCCGCTGCGGCCGGCGCGCAGGGGTTGATCAGCCTGGGTGGTGCACACTCCAATCATTTGCATGCGCTGGCTGCGGCGGGCCGGCGTTTCGGCTTCGCCACGGTTGGTCTGTTGCGTGGTGAACCGCAGCAGACCCCGACCGTCGATGATCTGCAGCGCATGGGCATGGCGCTGCACTGGCTGGGTTACGGCGGTTACCGTGCGCGCCATCAGCCGGACTTCTGGGCGCCCTGGCTCGCCCGCTATCCGGGGTTCCAAGCGGTCGGCGAGGGTGGTCTGGGGCTTCAGGGCGCCAGAGGTTGCAGCGGCCTGGTGACGATGGCCGAAGCGCAGCTGGCGGATATCGGCTGGTCTGATTTCGATGCCTGGTGGCTGGCTACGGGGACCGGCACCACCCTGGCTGGTGTACTGCTGGGTGATGTTCGGCGCAGCGTGTTCGGCGCACAGGCGGTACCGGGCGACCACGGCGTCGCCACTCAGGTCGGCAGATTGCTGAACGAGGCCGGGACGTCGGCGCGGCGCTACCAACTGATCGAAGCCGCGCGCGGCGGTTTTGCGCGCCTCGACGAGCCACTGCGCCAGTTCATTCTGGACACCGAGCAGGCCAGCGGTGTGCCGCTGGAGCCTGTGTATACCGGCAAGGCGCTCATGGCGCTGCGCGACTTCTGCAAGAGCGGTCAACTTGCGCGCGGCAGTCGGCTGATATTCATTCATACTGGCGGCTTGCAAGGGCGTCGGGTGTTGATGGGCGCCAGCGCCGACTACACTCAGGTCTGACCAGCGGAGCCTGGAAATCCTCATGAGCGAACCCCTTACCCCCGAACAACTGCGCAGCCTGACGCCGCTCAACGCGCTCTCCGCGCAGCAGTGGCGCGAGTTGCGGAGCCAGTTGGTGCCGCAGCCCCTGCTGGCCGGGCAATTGCTGTTTCGTCAGGGCGATCAGGCGCGTCTGACCTGCTATCTGCTGGCCGGCGAGTTGCAGCTGCAGGATGCCGAGGGCAGGACGCAGAGGGTGCAGGCCGGCAGCGAGATCAGTTGCCATCCCCTGTCACCCGGTCTGCCCAGATTGCATGACGCCCGTGCCTTGAGCGATGTCAGCGTGCTGATGATCGACAGTGTCACGCTCGATCGCCTGCTGACCTGGCGCCTTGCGCATCAGGACCTGTTGCTGGCGCTGCAGCACAGTGGCGCCGATGTCGAGTGGCTGGAGCGGTTGCTGGAAAACCCCTTGTTTGCCAAGGTGCCGCCGGCCAACGTGCAGAACATGCTCGCTCGCCTGCATAAGGTCGAGCTGGCGGCTGGCAGCCAGATTATCGAAGAGGGTGCCGCTGGCGATTGCTGCTATTTCCTGGAAAGCGGCCGCGCCGAGGTGATCCGGGGCGCTGGTAGCGAGCACCAGGTGCTGGCGGAGCTGGAGGTTGGCGCCTGTTTCGGCGAGGAGGCCCTGCTTGCCGATCGGCCGCGAAATGCCACGGTGACCATGGTCGAGGCCGGCAGTGTGCTGCGTCTGGATCGTCAGGATTTCTTTGCCCTGCTCAAGGCGCCGGTGGTGGCCGAAGTATCGCTGGGAGAGGGCGCCAGGCTGTTGACGCAGGGTGCACAATGGCTGGATGTGCGGCTGCTGGAAGAGTACGAGAAGGCGCATGCGCCGCAATCGCTGCATATGCCGCTGCAACTGTTGCGCCTGAAGGCGCGCCTGCTGGAGCGATCACGTACCTACCTGTGCTACTGCGACAGTGGCAAGCGCAGCAGCAGCGCGGTGTTTCTGCTTTCGCAACTGGGCTACAGCGTTTACGCCTTGCGCGGTGGCCTGGACGCCCTGCCTGCGGTGCAACGTGATGCGCTGCTCTGCGAAAGCGGCGCAGGGTATCTGGCGCGTTCCGGCGGGCGGACCGAGCGTAGCCGTTGATCGGCGCTGGCTCCGTGGCAAGCCTAGCCCGGGTCGAATCCGCGAATTGCAGGCGCATGCGTCCCGGATGGCATCCGGGCTACGAGTGCGTCGGCCACTGATCGTTGACCAGAAAGAGTCGTTCGACCTCTCGCCAATCCCCGGCCTGATCCTCCTCCAGTCGTACCAGCAGTTGCGCCTGAGCCTCCGGGCGCAGCGTGGTCAGCCACTGCTCGAACATTTCATCACGCCAGAGCTCATCGGCATTGACCAGCGCCGGCGCCAGCCAGGCCAGTCTCGGCAGCGGCTGCCAGTGCGCGCCTGGCCTCGTCGCGGCGAAGTCACTCCAGTCGCGCTGATGCAGCCAGCGCCCCCGGCAGTGTTCGGGCGTGGCGCCGCGAGGCGGGGAGCAGTGGTCGGGCCAGGGATAGAACAGGTAGCCGCCGAGCCAGAAGGCGGATCGGGTTTCGCCCAGTTGCAGGTCGTTCAGCGCTCCCCGTGCCTCGCGGCGCGACGAGAGGGGTAATTGGTGCTGCGCGAGGTGGCTCAGTTTCAGAT